>CAILXB010000061.1 GCA_903838025.1 uncultured Chlorobiaceae bacterium | reverse complement strand
CGCTGAAACTGATCTTGATGACCGGATAGTTCACCTCCCAGTTCCATTGCTCCTCAATCAGCAGCCCCCGAAAGAGCTCCCGATTTCCCTCAAAAACATTTTTCAGCGTGTCGAGGAAGAGGCTCTTTCCGAATCGCCGGGGCCGCGACAGAAAGACATACCGATAATTCTCAATCAGGCTGCGGGCAACCTCTGTTTTATCGATGTAGAGATAATCATCTTCAATTATTGTTCTGAACGTCTGTATGCCTACTGGCAGCTTTTTCATCGTCATCCTCGTTTTAAGTCGTTATACCCATCGCAAGCATCCTCCTCCCAATGCAACTCCACACTTTTTTACAACTATGCGAAAATAAAACTTTTTGCCCGGAAAACAGAGATACATATCAGGGGTAACGATGGGGTTCCGTATCAAACGATGCGTTATAGGGCACCGCGTGGCATTGGGCACGCCTTGGCGTGCCCCTATATTTGATTAAAAACCGCTTCGAGTGTTGGCGCCGAAAGAATGGAGTCACCCCAGCTTTCAAGCTCATGCTCAGATGCGCTGCTTAACTTTTCGGTTGCCCACTGGGGCAGTGTGCCAAAGCGACGCTCAAGAAGTCTTTTCAGCAGTTTCGATTGCCCCTCAACGACGCCCCCCACACGACCTATTACCGCGCCTTTTTCCATACCTATTTCAACGCCTTTTTCCATGCCTATTTCCATGCCTATTTCAACGCCTTTCGCAATGTTTTTTTCAGCTCCTGAGGCAATGATGCTTGCTACATCGGTGAACTCCTGCAGACGAACCTCATACACTTTACGCTCCTCTTCATTAAACATCCGGTCAATGGCGGCAATGGCTTTCACAATATTTTTGTCGGAGGCCAACTCTTTTGGCGTATGCTCCCGGTCAAGCTGATGCGCGGTCGTCAAAAAACTGCTCCAGCGATCCAGTGCGCTCTGGATTTCGTGATACGTTTTTGTAAACTTTTTTAACTCGATATAGTGCAGTTCAAAAACATCGTGCAGCCCGTGATTTTTACCGGTGGCGATATTGATTATTTTATAACAACTATGAACCTCAGTAGTATCCGGCACCAAGTCGTAATCGAGGATGTTGATACTGATGGTTTTGTTCAGCTCCTTGTATATCATCCCTTCGCCGAGCTGTTCTGTCACCAGTTTTGCCCAGTAATAAATAGCACGCTTATCGAAATTCCGGTCTTCGCCGATCTGCATTTCGACGTTGAACCACTGTCCATTTTCAGCTTTGGCCTTAATATCGAGTATGGACATTTTACCCGCCTGATAATCCGCCAGGTTATAGGGGTTTTTCAACTCCAGTTCCACCACCTGATCCCGCTGCGAAACAATGGCATTGATCAACGAAATCAGCAGATCTTTATTCTCTTCGCTGCCAAAAAGCTTTTTAAATGCGAAATCAACGCGGGGATTTATTTTGCACATAGGTTATAATCGTTTAAATTGTTACGCCTTCTCCCATTCAAACCTGCTGACGTTTCTTGCCTTGGGGTCAAAGACGATGCCAATCAGATAGCGTTCGCCTGCATATTTCTCGTAATATTTCATCCTCTTGATCTGCTCAAGTGGCTCCCCGTCAGTCACCTTGAATTCAAAGAGAAAGGTTCTCCCACAGGCCTTTATGGTCAAATCAATTCTCCCCTTGTTGCTCACATCCTCGGCGATGATATCAACCCCAATACTGGCAAAACAGGCATAGAGTACGCTGGCGTAAAAGCCCTCGTACCGCTCAATATCATTGTTGGTGTAATTATTGTAGGCAATACTGGCAAAAAGGCGCCTGATCACGGGCTCCAGACCTGCAATATCTCCAGTGTTCATGAGAGCAAACAGCTCACGGCGGATCGGCTCATTTTCCGCAACGCTGGTCACCGATTGCAGAATAGAATCGTTAAAACTCATCTGCACCTCCTTGTTGGGAAATCCCAACTCATAGCCAAATCCCTCATCCAACGGAAGCAGGCGCTTGATGGTCAAGTAGCCTGTCTGAAACAAAATGGTCTCCAGATTGAGATTCTCAAGGTCAAAGCTGTTCACCAGAGACTTACTAACTTGCAATCCATTAAATTTGGGGATAAAATAGTGGTTCTTTTTGATGAGTTCAACCAGAAATCTCGGCGTTCCTGTTTCAAACCAATAGTTTTGAAACGTACGCTGGTTTCTGATAAAAAGCAGAATATCGAACGGGTTATACACCTTATCACCCAAAAAATTATACCCATTGTACCACCGTTTAACCTGCTCCATATCCACGCCTTCCAGATAAGGGGCAAAGGTGGTATCAAGGTCAAGCTGGGTGTACCCGCAGATATTGCCAAAGTCAGGGTTCAGGCTGATGTCTTCAAGATTGTTCAGGCCGCTGAAGAGCGACACTTTGGAAAATTTGCTCACACCAGTGAGGAACACAAAGCGCAGGTATTCGTCGTTCTCCTTGATTTTTGTGTAAAAGTCACGTATTCCATCGCGGATGATGAGCGCTTCGGGAATATTTTCAATATTATCGAGAATGGGCTTGTCGTACTCATCAATAAGGATGACAACCTTTTGATGAT
>CAILXB010000060.1 GCA_903838025.1 uncultured Chlorobiaceae bacterium | reverse complement strand
GCCTCAAAAAGGTTGAGTTCTTTGTTGTAGAGGTTGTAAACACCTTTGAAGGTCTGCCCCTGGCTGATTGGCCAGGTCAGCGGCCTGACACTGATTTGGAGCTTGTGTTCAAGTTCGTCAAGCAGCTCAAAAGGGTTGCGCCCTTCTCGATCCATCTTGTTGATAAAGATGATGACGGGAGTCTGGCGCATCCGGCACACCTCCATCAGCTTTTCGGTCTGCTCCTCCACCCCTTTGACGCAATCGACTACAAGAATGACGCTGTCAACGGCGGTCAGTGTGCGGTAGGTATCTTCGGCAAAATCTTTGTGTCCTGGTGTGTCGAGAATATTGACTCGTTTCCCCGCGTACTCAAACCCCATGACCGATGTGGCAACGGAAATTCCGCGCTGCTTTTCGATTTCCATGAAGTCACTGGTTGCGGTTTTGCGGATTTTGTTGCTTTTTACAGCTCCGGCGGTCTGAATTGCGCCACCAAAGAGCAGGAATTTTTCTGTCAGTGTGGTTTTTCCGGCATCAGGATGGCTGATGATGGCAAATGTCTTGCGTCTTGCGGTCTCTTTTATTAATTCCATTATGGGTATCGGCTCTCTGCTTCCAGTGTGCTCTGCTTCGCTGGGTCTGGTGAAAAAAATAATGCTGCTCGGCCGCAGACTATAACGTGCTCTCCCCGGTTCCAGCGATGGCTGGCGGAATTGCGGCTCTTTTGCTTTTAAAGATACGAAGATAGGGGTTAAAAACAGAATTTCGGGGACTTCCTGAACAATTTTGCCGTGAGATTATCATGCAATACCGTATTTTCGGTTTCAATCTGACCGCTGTATGTTGGATTCTGAATGTTTTGATGGGTGGATTAATTGAAAAAAAGGAGTTCTTATGAGAAATACCATGCTCGGCAGAGTAATCGTTCTCTTTTTTTGCTCATGCCTGATCCTGTCGGGATGCAGCAAAAGAGAAAAAATCAGCGGGCTGCAACAACTGGAGGGTAAAGAGTTTGCAATTCCGACCGGTACCGTGGCCGATCAGCTTGTGCTCTCAAAGTTACCGAACGCCAAATTCAAGTATTTTAACAGCGTCATGGATGCGGTGATTGCTGTTAAATCGGGCAAGGCGGATGCTGCGGCTTATGATGAACCGATCCTGAAAAATATTGCGGCTAAAAATAGTGGACTTGTGGTGCTGAAGGAGATGATTACGGTTGATAACTATGGGTTTGCGGTCCGCCTTAATGACCGGGAGTTGAAAAAAACAATCGATGCCGTGGTGGCTGAATTAAAGCGTGATGGAACGACTGAGAAGATGATGAAGCGCTGGTTCCCCGCAACGGGAAATCCTGCTCCAATGCCGGAGATTGCATCGGGGGGAGGCAGTGGCGTCTTGAGGATGGGCACGGCAAGCGTGACGGAGCCTTTTTCCTTTGTTGATGGGTCGGGCGAGGTTGTGGGCTATGATATTGAACTTGCCCGGCGAATCGCCAAAAAATTGGACAAGAAGCTTGTGATTGTGAATATGGATTTCGGCGGAATGATTCCGGCATTGATTTCGGGCAAGGTTGACATGATTGCTGCCTGCATTACCATCACCGATGAGCGCTCAAAGCTGGTTCTTTTTTCTCAACCCTATTATACCGGCGGCATTGCTGCACTTGTAAGAGAATGAGTGGTTTTGAACTTAATGGTGGGGTGCTTTTGTCACTCTTTGCCTCTTTTGCCAGCAGCTTTCAGAGTAATATCCTGCAGGAGAACCGTTATCTCCTCATCCTTGAAGGATTGAAAACAACCGTCATTATCTCGGTTTTTTCAACCCTTTTCGGGACACTCCTTGGGGCGCTCGTCTGTTTCATGCGAATGTCGCGCAGCAGGGTGCTGAGCCTCATTGCGAAGGTGTACATATCGGTTTTACGCGGCACCCCTGTGCTGGTTTTTTTGATGCTGATGTTCTATGTCGTTTTTGCTTCGGTCGATGTTAATCCGGTCATTGTTTCGGTCATTGCATTCGGGATGAATTTTGCTGCTTATGTGGCCGAAATTTACCGGGCAGGTATTGAGAGTATCGACAAGGGGCAAACAGAGGCGGGCATTGCCATGGGCTTTACCAAGGTCACGACCTTTCTTTTCATTGTTCTACCCCAAACGGTGTTGCGTATTTTGCCGGTCTACAAGGGTGAATTTATTTCGTTGGTCAAAATGACCTCGGTTGTTGGTTATATCGCTGTACAGGATTTAACGAAGGCCAGCGATATTATCCGAAGCCGTACCTTTGATGCCTTTTTCCCGCTCTTTATGGTGGCAATCCTCTATTTCTCCATCTCCTGGGTTCTTACGCTTTCACTTGACTATGTCGAACGGCAGGTGGATCCCAAATCAAAAAGAAAGCAAATTGAAAGCGCATGATAAAGGTTGAGCATCTGTCGAAAAAATTCGGAAATCTCGTTGTTCTCAAGGATATCACTATTGAAATCAGGGAAGGGGAGGTTATTTCGGTCATTGGCCCCTCCGGCACCGGAAAAAGTACCTTGTTGCGTTGTATCAATTTGCTTGAGCGGCCAAGCAGCGGTTCAATTTTTATTGACGGGGTCGATATTCTTGATGCAAAAACTGATGTGCCAAAAATTCGGCAGAAAATGAACATGGTTTTTCAGTCGTTTAATCTTTTTGCCCATCTTTCTGTTTTAAGCAATCTGACCATCGCCCCTATTAAACTTTTGGGCAAGTCTAAAAAAGAGGCTGAAGAAAAGGCCATGAAGATCCTCACGTTGGTGGGGCTGGCCGAAAAGGCAGATAATTTTCCAGATGAACTTTCCGGCGGGCAGAAACAGAGGGTTGCCATTGCCCGCTGTCTGGCGATGGATCCCGAAATCATTCTCTTTGATGAGCCAACCTCATCACTCGATCCGACCATGGTGAGTGAGGTGTTGTCGGTTATTCGCCGTCTGGCCAGGGATGGCATGACGATGGTTATTGTTACCCATGAGATGGATTTTGCCCGAGATCTCTCTAACCGTGTTTTGTATATGGATGAGGGGATTATCTATGAAGAGGGAACCCCGGCACAGATTTTTGACAATCCGCAGAGAGAGAAGACCAGGGCCTTCATCAACCGGATAAGGAGCATCAACTACCATATTACCTCTCCAAGGTATGACCCTCACACCATGAATGCCGAGATAGAGGCTTTTTGTGAAAAGCAGATTCTGCCGCTGAAAACGCGACAAAATCTTTTACTGATTGTTGAAGAGCTGCTCCGCATCTACACCCCTCTTCTGTATAGCACCACTCTTGATATCACCGTTGCCTATTCGGAAAAGAAAGAGAGTGTTCAGGTTGTGCTCGAAAGCGGGGGTGAGGCCCGGAACCCGCTCGACAAAAATCTTTTGCCTG
This sequence comes from uncultured Chlorobiaceae bacterium, assembly GCA_903838025.1. Taxonomy (GTDB): domain Bacteria; phylum Bacteroidota; class Chlorobiia; order Chlorobiales; family Chlorobiaceae; genus Chlorobium. The sequence goes on along the minus strand of CAILXB010000060.1, from coordinate 3,487 downwards.
ATAGCTCGTCAGAGAGCGCTGTCTGGAGCATGATGCAGGGTATTGAGTATCAGTGGGTGAACAGCAAGAACAGGGTGACCCTGATGTTGCAATAATAATGACCATTTTATCTCAAGTACTCCGGTGGCGTTTGATACTTTTGTTGGCATCGGGTGGCAAAGGAGGCGGGTTATTGTAAATCAGGCGCTTTTATTGGTTGCCGGATTTTGAAAAAATCGCTATACTTGCACAGCTTTTTTAACCTGTTATAAGCCCGGTCACGTTATGAATTTTAATCCCTGGCACGATGTTGAGATAGGAGAGGGTCAGCCGAATATCGTCAACGCTATCATCGAAATTTCCAAAGGCAGCAAAACAAAGTACGAACTTGACAAAAAAACCGGCATGCTGAAGCTTGACCGAGTGCTTTATTCTGCTGTTTTTTATCCTGCCAATTATGGTTTTATTCCCAAAACGCTTGGTGATGACCATGATCCGCTTGACATTCTTGTGATTTGCCAGTCTGACATTGTGCCCATGTGCATGGTGAGGGCAAGGGTCATTGGCGTCATGCGCATGATCGATCATGGAGAGGGAGACGACAAAATTATTGCTGTTGCCGAAGATGATGTTAGCATGAGCAATGTTCACAACATCGATCAGTTGCCACCTTACTTTGCATCTGAGTTAAAGCACTTTTTTGAAGAGTACAAATCGCTCGAAGAGAAGACGGTACTTGTTGAGGAGTTTCAGGGTGCTGAAACTGCCCGTCAGAGTATTGTTCATGCCATTGACAACTACAAAAAGGTTTACGCATAGGGTTTGCGTCGAATGATGATTGTGGCGAAAGGCGGTCATTGTTTGAGGCAGTGACCGCCTTTTGCGTTTTCTTCCTGAGTGAGTTATGACGGAAGTTTACTGAATTCATAACGTTCTTTTGATTTTTTTTGATGTGGGGAAATGTGATATATTGGCCGGGTAATTTTTTTTCTGGGTGAAACGCTCCATTATTGTATATGCTCTCATTAACCATTGGTGAACTTGCCGAAAGGGCTGGAAGGATAAAGCTGGTCATTTCCGACAATGATGGTGTTTTTACTGACAACGGGGTCTATTATTCGGAGAGAGGAGAGGAGTTGAAGCGCTACTCCATCAGGGATGGGATGGGGGTTGAGCGGTTAAGAAATATTGGAATTGATACCGCTATCATGAGTGGCGAGGTTTCGCCAAGTATCAGGATGCGTGCGGAAAAGCTTGGGATAAAGAGGCTCTATCTTGGCGCAAAAGAGAAGTTGGTATTGCTTGAAAAGGTCATTGCTGAGAGCGGTTTGCAGAGGAATGAACTGGCCTATATTGGCGATGACGTCAATGATGTAGAGATTATGAGCGAGATTGCATTGGAGGGATTGACGGCGTGCCCTCGTGATGCAACTGTTTTTGTTGAACCCCATATTCATTATCGTGCCCAGGCCGATGGCGGGTATGGCGCATTCAGGGATTTTGCCGAGTGGCTGATCAAGCTCAGAAATTCCTGACTGTTTTTTTATCACTATCGATTCCGGACATCGCTTGTAATGAGCGTTGACGGTTCGTTTTATCAAAAGCAATATTATGGCGGAAGTCACCATAGGAAACAGAAAAGTAGGGGACCAGCATCCTGTGTTTGTCATTGCTGAAATCGGCATCAACCATAACGGGTCGATGGATGTTGCCAAAAAACTGATTGCAGGCGCGGCTTTTGCCGGATGTGATGCGGTCAAATTTCAGAAGCGCACTCCGGAGCTTTGCGTACCACAGAGTCAGCGCGATATTGAGCGTGATACCCCGTGGGGTCGCATGAAGTATATCGACTACCGTTACAAGGTTGAGTTCGGGCGTGAAGAGTATGAGGAGATAGATCGTTACAGCAAGGAGCATGGCATTTTGTGGTTTGCATCCTGCTGGGATGAAGATTCGGTGGATTTTATGGAACAGTTTGAGCCTCCCTGTTATAAGGGTGCTTCAGCTTCTTTGACCGATCTTCCCCTTCTGAAAAAAACTGCTGCAACCGGGCGACCGCTTATTATCTCTACCGGTATGTCCACCATGGAAGAGGTTGAAAATACCGTCAATGAACTCGGTCATTCCAATCTGCTTATTGCGCACACCAATTCAACGTATCCCTCTCCGATTGAAGAGCTGAACCTCAGGATGATTACGACGCTCAAAGCCTGTTATCCCGATGTGCCGATAGGTTATTCCGGCCATGAAGTGGGGCTTTCGACCACCTGGGCGGCTGTGGCACTTGGAGCGACCTTCATTGAACGTCACGTTACCCTCGATCGCGCCATGTGGGGATCTGACCAGGCGGCATCGGTCGAACTGTCGGGTATGGCAAGGCTTGTCTCGAACATTCGCGACATTGAGAAAGCTCTTGGTGATGGCGTCAAGAAGGTCTATGACGGTGAAGCTGCAGCCCGCAAAAAATTGCGCCGCTCTTGAATGCTTTACTTTTTTTTGTCACAAAGTTTTTGATCAGAAACATCTCTCAATAAAGCAGCATACAATATGAACACTAACGGCACTAACGGCTCTTCAGCGGTTCAAGAGTTTGAATACAAGGCTGAAATGAAGCAGCTTCTGGATCTTATCGTCCATTCACTGTATACCCATCCCGAAATATATCTCAGAGAGCTGATTTCCAACGCCTCTGATGCACTGAGCAAGGCGCGGTTCAATGCTTTGACCGATCAGGAGATGCTCGACAAGGAGGCTGATCTGGCCATCCGCATCACCATCGACCCGGCAGAGATGACCTTTGTCATCGAAGACAGCGGAGTGGGGATGACGGAAGAGGAGCTGATTGCCAATCTTGGTACGGTAGCAAAGTCGGGTACCCTTGGTTTCATGCAGTCACTCAAAGAGCAGCAGAAGCAGCTTGATGGCAACCTTATCGGACAGTTCGGCGTGGGATTCTACTCGGTCTTTATGGTAACCGAAGAGGTTACGGTAGAGACAAGAAGCTCGCATCCCGGTTCTGAAGGGTTCCGCTGGCGCTCAAGTGGCCAAGGCACCTATACCATTGAAAAAATTGACAAGGCTGAGCGGGGAACCAGAATCTCTTTCAAACTCAAAGAGGAGCACAAGGAGTTTGCTGAAGAGTATCGTGTCGAGCAGATTGTCAAGAAATATTCAAACTTTGTTGATTTCCCGATCTATCTCGGCGACAAACAGCTCAACAGTATCACCGCACTCTGGCAGCGCTCAAAAAGTGAGCTGAAGGATGAGGAGGTCAATGAGTTCTACAAGTTTATCGCAAACGATTACAAGGATCCGCTCGACTATCTGCCGGTCTCTGTCGAAGGGATGGTCACCTTCAAGGCACTTCTTTTTCTGCCAAAAGAGGCTCCTCCCGAGATGCTCTACCGCCAGGGCGAACTCGAAAACCACGGGCCGCAGCTCTATGTCAAAAAGGTGCTGATACAGAATGAGTGTCGCGACCTTCTGCCAGAGTACCTTCGTTTTATTG
>CAILXB010000059.1 GCA_903838025.1 uncultured Chlorobiaceae bacterium | reverse complement strand
GCCCGGTGCCGGAAAACGGCACGCCGGGTTTGACGTGGCGGGAATTGGAAACGTAAACAATGGGAGTCGGACTGAGAGCCAAAACGAAAGTGCTGGAATTATCACCGAACCCCAAAGTCAACGCGCCAGTTCTCGACCCTACCAGCGAGGGGCTGGAGGTGAAATTCTTCTGGTCTACTCACCTTTTGTTGATCGTTTACTGTGATTGAGTATATTCACCAAAACCTGGTGAAGTTGAAACCTTTTCATCCTTGAAGACTATCAAAAGATGCCGAATATTCTTGTCAATGGTGTTGATCTTTATTACGAAATTCATGGAGAAGGCGCGCCGCTGGTGCTTATTGCTGGTCTGGCCAGCGACTCTCAAAGTTGGCAGCCGATACTCAATGACCTCTCTCGTTCTTATTGTGTTATAGTTTTCGATAACAGGGGTTCAGGAAGAACTAAACCCCAGTCTATCGACACAAGCATTCGGCAAATTGCCGACGATTGCATTGCGCTTGTCAAATATTTAGGATTGTCGTCTGTTACTCTCCTTGGACATTCAATGGGAGGTTTTGTGGCGCTGGATTGTGCCATCCGCTACCCTGAATATGTTTCCAGCCTGATTCTGGCGGGGACATCAGCTTACAATTCAGAAAGAAATAACGCTCTTTTTCTTGATTGGGTTTCTTACCTTGAATCGGGCATGGAGTTAGAGTACTGGTTCAGAAATATATTCTACTGGCTCTTTTCTGAACGTTTTTTTAAAGACCAAAAAGCATTAAATGAGGCTGTTCGATTGGCAATTGAATATCCCTATCCTCAAAGTATAAAAGCATTTGAAAAACAGGTCGCTGCGATTAAAGAATGTAACTTTCTTGAACGTTTGCCTGATATTAAATCAAAGACACTGATAATCTGCGGCAAAGAAGACCTTCTGTTTGCCCCTGAAGAGAGCATAAAATTGCTCGGTGCAATTTCGGGATCGATGTTTTCTGTGATCGAGAATGCAGCTCATGCTCTCTTTATGGAAAATCCCAAGGCAGTCACTTATTGTATTTTGAATTTTCTCGACACCCGGCGGAGTTAGTTGTATTTTATGTTTGCATCAGAAAAAAGAGATGTGAACGTAGAAAAGTGTGAATATTTTGGAGCCGAGTTGACGCTGTTTGAAAAAATCCCTGTTTTTACATAAACTGCCGTGCCGTCATGATGTTGAGATATCGTAAAATTCATTTGACGTGGGTGAGAGTACGCGGAGAGCTGTAACTATTTTTTTATTGCCTGCAAGGCAAGCACACTAAAAGCCTGATGAACGGAAATTATGAAGCTTAAACTATTAGGTGACGGGTGGCGAGGCTTGACCTTGCGTTTCTTGTTTCTTGCAGCAGTTGCAGGAGCGCATCCTTCACTTGCCAGTGCAGTTGACTGGCGCACCCTTACGCAGCCGATCGGCAGTGAAAATACCCCTTTTCTTGTAGATCCGGCGCTGCTGAATGCCTCGTACGCCGTTGGAAAAGGGCCGTGGGACTTGAAAACGACTGTTACCAGTACCAGAACAACGGTTCCGCAGTTTTTTATCCGCTTTTATAATCCGACGGCCACCTCAAATGCCTCCGGTCAGGAGGGCAGTTGGGTGATGCGGGCAAGTTCCGTTCGTGGATTGAATGCTCAGCAAATTCGTGCTCTTTTTGCCTTGCCGAATGAGCCTACCATGATGACTCTCGGTCTCTCTGTTCCGGGCGAATCATTTTATACCGGACTTGCCGGTGCGATTGATGGGTGGGGAGAGGGTGGCGGGTTGCAATTGCAGTCGAACGGAACTCCCTATACCATTTTTTTTAACGGTCAGTCTGTGACGAATGCCGTGCTTTTTTACCCTGCAATGGCAAGCTCCGATAATGGTCGCGCTCTTGGTACCTACCTTGTTTCGCATACTCCTGTGCCTTATTCAGATATGGAATCCGTTTTCAACAGTCTTGATGTGCTTTGCAATCCGGCCAGTCAAGAGTTGTTCAACAAGGCGCTTAACAGTATCTCTCCGCAACGGTTTGACAATCTCGCTACATCGGGATACACTGTTGTTGCCATGCAAAATCGTGCTATTGATGACCGTATTGACCGTCTGGCAGTGAGTGAATCAGCGTCAGGCGTATGGGCAAAATCGGCCAGGATGGTTCAAAAATATCCAGCTTCCGGGTTTGATGGTGATATCAATGGATTTGTTTTTGGTTTCGACAAAAAAAGTTCTGACAAGAGGGCTTACGGTATTTCCCTGGCATGGATGCAGGGAACGGTTGACTGGTATGACGGTGGCGGAAAGGCCGATACCGACTACTATCGCGCTGCGGCATATTCAGCACTCTATTTTGATCACGCATTTCTGCAGGCCGTTGTGAGTGCCGGTTCTGCGGATGGCACTACGTTGCGGAATATCAACATTGATACGTTCTATCTTCCATCGGCGCATGGTACGACTATTTCGCCGCTGACGGCCCTTTCAAGAACCGCAAGGGCAACGTATGCAGGATGGGATGCTGATATTGCTCTCCGAAGCGGTGTTGTGCTTGATGCAGGCCCGGTGAAATTTATCCCCGGTTTTGGCTTTGGCTATTGCTACCAGTCAAGAAATGGATTTAATGAAACCGGAGCCGAAAGTCTTGATTGGACGGTAAAGGCGGCTCACAGTCAGACCTCTCATTGTCGGGCGGATTTGCTGATTGAACGAGAGTTCCTGTTGAGTAAATACCGTAAAATAACTCCGTACATGGTGGTGGATTGGACCTATGCAAAACGTTTTGACACTCAGGCAGTAACAGCTTCCATGAATGGCTGGGAAGAGAGCGTGACGACTTTTTTGTACCCCAGCGACACCTCTTTTTTTACCGGTACCGTTGGTCTTGAAATGGCGATGAACAAAGAATTGCTCATCCATGCCGACTATTCCCATCAGGCACAGGCTGACGACAGGCAATCCGGTTTTACTGTTGCACTGAGTTATGGGTTTTGACCTTTTCGGGAGGCCCGCGTGCTTGTAGCGAGAGGAGGATGTCAATAATAGGACAAGGAAACGCTCAATGAGACTTAGCGTAACACAGCCGCAATGCATACTTCAGGCAATCCGTCAGAACTTCGGTGATGATGCGAAGGTCTGGCTCTTTGGCTCGAGTGTTGACGATACGCGTCGGGGCGGTGATGTTGATTTGTATGTGGAGACCTCATGGAGCAATAATTTGATGGCTGAACTGAAGTGCAAAATAGCTATCGAAGAGAGTCTGGATCTGCATGTTGATTTTGTCGTTAATGACCATGAAAAGTATAAGCCTATCTACAAAATTGCCAAAAAGCAGGGTGTTCAATTATGACTGAGCATTTACACCTTATGGCAGGTAACTCATCTCAGGGTAATGAGATTTTTTTGAATTTCGTAAACACCATCACAAGGCCGGAGTTCTGCTCTCGGCTGAATGGTGTTTTATCGAATCCGCCGTATGTGCCCTTTAGAGAGAAGCCCGCAGCTTCATGGCGTCGAAGGTAGCCGTCGGCGGTGAGGGGATAGAGTGT
>CAILXB010000058.1 GCA_903838025.1 uncultured Chlorobiaceae bacterium | reverse complement strand
TGCTTTATCAATATTGGCACCTTCAGCGGTGAAGTCTCTGCTGTCAGCGGCGCGGGCGGGAAGTCCTATGGCCTGGTGGCCAATGGAATTACTGATCCCACTAACCGTTATATCTCTATTACAAATCTTACCGGCACCATCTCTGCCACGACAGGAGCTGGTGGTACCGCCTATGCATTATACTCCGGCACTCCTACTGATGATCTTCCTGGCAAAGGCTCAGGCAACGACAGCATCACCATGTCGGCCAGCGGTAAACTGATTGGCAGTGTTGCCCTCAATGGCGGTGATGATAAGTTCACTCTTAAAGGCAGTGCCGATATTTCTGGAGTTCCGGTGCTTGACGGGGGAAAGAACGATGACGCTACTGCTGGCAGCGATCAACTGCAGTTTGACGGCTGGACCGGCTCGCTGAGCGGCGTTCAAGTCACCGGATGGGAAACCATTGCACTCAGTAACAGCTCAACCGTCAATCTCGGGGCTGCGACAAATTCATCAGCTCCCAAAATTATAGAATTTTCAACACTTACCATTGACGCAACCTCTACCCTTCTTGTCGCTGGCTCATCACCTGGATTTTATACGCTGACGGGAGGTGTCACCAACTCGGGGACAATCAGCCTTTTAGACAGCACTGATACCGGAGACCAGTTAACAATCACCGGTCCCTATAACGGCATCAACGGCACCATCAAGTTTGATGTCAAGACCAGCGGTGCTGCATCCGATCAAGTTACCATTAACGGTGCGACAAGCGGCACAACCAAACTGAATCTCTATGAGCTTGGAGTACCAACAAGTCCTGCAACACCGATCCTGCTGCTGATAGCCAATCCTAAGGCAGGGGCAGGCGTCTTCACTGCCGGGGAGTACATTTATCCTTATGGGCCAAAGCTCTACACCTTCACCTTGACTGAAAATAACGGTTCTTACTATCTCTCTGCTATCGTATTTGACCGCTACCGCGAAGAGGCAGCCCTTCTGCAAGGGGTAACACCGTTTGTTGAAAAACTTGGTTTTGAGTCGCTTGCCAGCTTCCACGATCGTCATGCTTACAACCTTCTTGCCTCCGGTGAAAAAGAGTCGCCAATGTTTTGGGCTCGTGCTTATGGCAGCTCTTATGCCATTGGTCAGACGGGTGATGCCGGAACCACTATCAAGGGCTTCAGCGGCGGCACACAAGTCGGCGGCGATTTCCTTGCCCGTAGCACAAGCAAGGAGGCTTATCAATACCACATTGGTGGCTATGCAGGAACCGGATGGCAGAAAGCAGACGTTGGGGGCATTCTAAGGGCGAAGGCCGGAGAGCTGACCCAGAATGTGTATACCATGGGGCTCTATGCAGGCATTGAGCGTCCTGAATACTACTACCTCGAAGGAGTAGTTCAATCAGGCTACCATTACATCAATATCATCTCTCCCGATGAGCCGGGAACCATAAAAGCAAACACCTGGAGCTTTCTCTCCTCGCTTGAGGGCGGCCTAACCCTGCAAACTGGCAGCTCGCTGAGGCTCGAACCCCAGGCTCAGCTTATCTACCAGCATAGTGGCGATATGCGTATTTCAACCGTCATCGGTAACGCCACTATCGAGAGCCATGAGGGATTGCGCACCCGTCTTGGTCTGACTGGTACCTTCACAAAAACAGGGGTACCCTTCAATCCCTTCTTTGAGGTAAACCTGATAAAAGACTTCACCGACGACTCGCGAGTCATCTATGCAGCAGACAACAGTGTCCTCAATTCAAAACCTGAAACCACAAAACTTGGCAGTGCGATCGGTATTGCCAGTGCGAAAGCCAATAAAAAAGAGAGTGTTGCCTACTACGCCAAGGCCGGGCTACTCTACGGAATGGATGGTGGCAAAAATTCGTACGACTACACCTTAATGGCGGGCATAACCAAAGCCTTTTGAGAGGAACAGACAGCCCCATTCCTGCACTGTAAAGCACTTGCGCAGGAATGGGGAGACCTAAAGGTATAACTGATATCGGTTACATATCCCTCAGTCCAGTCAACTTCCATAAGAGTATCTGTTATTGAACATGTTCACCGTTTTGCAATATCCTGAACAACCGGCGCTTCTGTTGCTGCGGCAATTGCCTCTTCACGTTTTTTAAGTAGCAGTGCTGCAAAGGGATGATGCTTATTGCCCTGAATGTTCAACGGGAGTGCCACACTCTGAAACAGTTCATTTTCAAGCACCCAGGGCTCTTCATGTTCCACCCAGGTCACAAAGGCGTTTTTCTCCATCCAGGAATCAAGCCACTGCTCACCCGGGGTGGTTAATGTAATTTTTTTGCCACTCCCCACTCTCCGCAACGAAAAACGACTCTCCGGAGCAAGCAGAATACCCAGTGAACGTCGAAGGGTTGATTTGTCGGCATTCCCCTGAAAATGGTAACGAACCCTTTGCTGGAGCGTTTGAGTGGCGTCGGGTTTACTCTTCTTGTCTGGTGAACTTCCCACATAGAGCAAGCTCAACCCTTGGTGTGTAAGGCAACCTTCAACAGGCACACCAAGTGGTATCTCGTTAAAAAAAAAGGCATAGAGGCCATGTACCCTGGGGACAGGAGATGGATTTGAGAGGACTTCCGCCCTTGAGTAAAGATGCTGCGGATTTGAAAAGATATGTTCCATCTCTTTTTGTTTGATTCAATGTATTGGTGCAAGGATGTGCATGAAGCTCCTTTTTACAGAAGCAAGTGAACCTTAATATAGCGGTATTCCGTGATTCAGCAATTGCCATACGTCATGTTGAATTCACTATCGCTCGTAACCAGCAAGAGCACCATGCGTTTACACTGCCTTGTACACAACACATCCTGCCGCAGGAACCGTTATCTGCAGAACCTTACCGTTGACGGCGGTCACGGTAATTTCCGAACCGATCTCTTTGCTTTCGATAGAATATAAAAAACACACTCATTTCACCGCACCACAACCTGCCGTGTTTTGCTGCGCACTTCAACTCCGGGGCGGCCAGCGGCAAAGCGCAGCATCACAGCAAGGTGAGCTCGGGGGAGAAAAGAGCCAGGAACAAGAATGCAGCGCTTTGGGCGGGCGTAGTTGAGCCACGAGGTTATCTGCTGCTGCTGTTTCGGGGCAAAGCGGTAGACCCAGAGAAGGGCAATATCAGCCTTGTACAACTCCTCCTCCTTCAGACGGCTGGTACCCGAGACGATGAGCAGAGAGCGCTCCCGGCTCCAGAGCTTCAGCACCTTCTCTTCCGGTCGGACAATGACCATGGAGGGCAATGAGAGCGTCGTATCGGCCTGTAGCATACGGCGGCCGGCGGGTACTTTTGCGATGAGAGAGTCAGGGGTATAAAACTGTATAACCGCTTTGGGTACAGCCACGCCGAACTCGTCGAGCTGCTGCGCAATACGCTTCTGGTCACGCGCTGCCCTGCCAGCGTCAATCTGCACGGTTTCGCTGCCCGAGGAAAAGAGTATGGCAAGATTCCTGCCAAGGTTTACCGTCACCATGTCGGGAGCAACAGGGCTGGGATACAGGAGAAAAAAGTACCAGAAAAGCAGGTTAAGACCAAGCAGAAGCGAGATAACAAACTTCCCCCACGCCCTTCGGTAGCCAAAAAAAAGCAGGGCGGCAACAACCGCATAGTAGATCCACACTTCCGTTCCGTCAGGCTTGATGGTTATGGATGCGAAAGGAACCCGGCTGAACCAGAGAGCCGATTGGAGGGTAAGTTCGGCAAGAAAAAAGGAGGTTGCGGCAAAAAGTGATGCGGCATACCCTGAAACAAGGTTGAGCAGCAGCATCGGCACAAGGGCATACATCAGGAGGGTAGAAAAGAGCACAACGGGGATATTGGCCAAGACGCTGATAACTGAAAAGGTACCAAAATAATAGGCAATAACCGGCGACACCCCGATAATGGAGGCAAGGGTGATCATGACGCCGCTGAGCAGGAAACGACCGAAAACCCGCAAAACACCTCCCTTTTTCTGCGGCGAACCGATGAAGCGGGGATAAATCAGAAGAATGGCCAGAACCGCTCCGTTGGTCATCAAAAACCCAGGATTGAGGAGATCGAACGGATCGAAAAAGAGAATCAAAAGGTCTGCAAGGGCGAGCGAGTTGACGGGATAACTTTTTCGTCCAAGAGTCTCTCCGCCAATAAAAACCAGGGACATAAGGGCAGCGCGTTTGACCGACGCCGAGTTACCGGTCACATAACAGTAGACGAGCAAAATAAAGCAGAAAAGCACAAAGGAGAGCCACCTTCCTGCAGTGGTCACCTTGAAGCGCTGCAGAAAAATTTGAATGACAAGAGCAAGCAGACCCACATTAAGCCCTGAAACAGCAAGAATATGCGCTGTACCGGTCAGCTTGAAGGCTTCAAAAACCTCTTCTGACATCGACTCTCGTTCACCCGTGAGCACCCCGGCAGCAAGCTTTCGCTCCTCCCCGTCCGGCATGAGCTTTTTAAGACTCTTTGCAATGTAATCGTAGACCGGTTGAACAATGAAGCGCTCAAAAGCATTAAGCCTCGGCTCCCCTTCATGCTGAACCTGCCAAGGGCCTGCGCAGTAAAGCTGCACCGAGAGTTGCTTCATTCGGGCCGCTCTTCGGGGGTCAAACTCGCCACGGTTGGCCGCTTCCGCCACAAAGTCGAGTTTTCCCTTCACGCGAACCATGTCACCATAGCCAATCTTGACATCAGGTTTGCCAGCACTGCGCATGAAAATTTTTGCCCGGTCATGAAGTTTGATGATCCGGCCATTTTCAAAGAGCTCCTCAACCTCCATAATCCAGCCAACTCCTGTTTTTGAAAAATTTGGCCGGTCAGCAATCCGCCCGTAAAGCAGCACGTTTTTGCCAACAAAAGGCAAAAGTCCGTCGCGGGGAGCATAATGAAAACGGTAATCACTTGATGCCGCAAAACAGAAGAAAACAAAAAGCGAGTAGCTGAAAGCCGTAAAAAAAAGAGGGAATGGAGATTTACTGCACACTCTTTCATACAACAAACCTGCCAGAAGGGCAGCCAGAGCGAGGGCACTGAGCAGCAGCCACCCCTCAACCGGCAAGAAAAGGTTTACCCCTGCGAGAATCCCGGGAATGACAAGACAAAGCAACCGCACCGCCGGGTAAGGCGCAAAAGAAAAATTTGCGGCGTACCGCAGCTCCTTTATTTTTTCTACTTTAGGCAAATCTTTGTTTGTATATTCTTTTTTTCCTTCAAGCCTCTAAACGTCACTCTCTGTATGCTTGTCAAAGAAATACTGGACTCTGCCACAAAACCTGTCTTCAGTTTTGAGTTTTTTCCCCCGAAAAAAGATGAAGAGTGGGAAACACTGTTTAAAACCATTGCCGCACTCTCGCCACTCAATCCCTCTTATGTCAGCGTTACCTACGGAGCCGGTGGATCGACCCGCTCAAGAACCCATAATCTGGTGACAAGGATTCAGAAAGAGACCGGGCTGACCGTCGTATCGCACCTCACCTGCATCTGTTCCGACAAAGAGGAGACCGGAGCCATCTTGCAGAACTACCGGGAACACGGCATCAACAACGTGCTTGCCCTGAGAGGCGACAAACCAGCCGGGATAGCATTAATGGCCGAAGCCATCAAAGATTTTCCCTACGCCATAGACCTCGTTCGCTTCATAAAAAAAGAGTACCCCGACTTCGGCATCGGCGTTGCAGGCTTTCCTGAAGGGCACCCTGAAACACCAAACCGCCTGAAAGAGATCGAATACCTGAAAGAAAAAGTCGATGCCGGAGCCGACTATATTGTGACACAACTCTTTTTTGATAACCGCGATTACTTCGATTTCGTTGAGCGCTGTACACTTGCTGGCATTACAGTGCCCATCATCCCTGGGATAATGCCCATCACCACACGAAAAGGGATGATCAGAATGGCAGAACTGGCACTTGGCGCAAGGGTTCCTGCCACTCTCCAGAAAAAAATCCTCCACGCATCAGACGACACAGAAATCGCATCAATCGGTATCGAATGGGCTACAGGGCAAGTGCAGGAGCTAATCGACCATCATATCAAGGGAATCCACTTCTATACCCTGAACATGGCCGATGCAACCCTTAAAATCTTCAACAATATCCACCAGTAATACCTTTACAAAAGCGGCGATTCCTTATCCTCAGAGCAGCTCATTCTGTACGAGCTGTTCCAAGGTTTCGCGTTTACGGATAAGGCGAACCTCACTTCCATTCACCATAACTTCCGCCGGGCGAAGCCTGCCATTGTAATTGCTGCCCATAACGGCTGCGTAAGCCCCTGATGACATCACGGCAAGCAATTCCCCCTCTTCAGCAGCACCAATTAAGCGCTGGCGTGCAAAAAAATCACTCGACTCACAAATCGGGCCGACAACATCGGCAACAATACTTTCCTCATGAACGGTGACCGTCTGAACTTCGTGGTGCGACTGGTAAAGCGCCGGACGAATCAACTCCGTCATCCCTGCATCGACCACAAAAAACTGTTTTTTGGTATGATTGCTCTTTTTATAGAGAATTCTGGTCAACAGAACCGACGCATTGGCAACCAGGTAGCGTCCCGGTTCAAAAATCACCTTGACGCCAAGAGGCTGAAGCATTGGAACAAGCTTTTCGGCAAACTGTTCAATCGGAGTGGCCGGTTTCAGTGGATCGTAGGTTACCGGAAATCCGCCGCCGATATCGAGAAATTCAATGGCAAAGCCAAGCTCTCTGGAAGCCTTGAAAATTGCAAGCAGCTTTACAGTAGCAGCCACATAATATTCTGGATCAAAAATCTGTGATCCAATATGCATATCGAGCCCTACAAGCTTCAGGTTCGGCAACTGGGAAAGAAGTGAAAATACCTGAGGCAGCTCAGCCTCATCAATGCCAAATTTTTCCTTG
>CAILXB010000057.1 GCA_903838025.1 uncultured Chlorobiaceae bacterium | reverse complement strand
CCTGGCGCCGGTACCCTTCCACTCCGGTCTTGTGGATTTGCCACCAGAACTTCAGTGGTGCCAGCGCTGAACGTGAGCAGGTGATGGTCGGAACCGAAGCGTTCAGGTAAGAGACGCGAAAGGGGTTTTGCTTCTCCAGAACTTCTTTTGTTGTGAGAAAGAGGCCCAAGGGTTCATCGAATCCAAAGAATTTGTGTCCACTGATGGCGATGGAATCGAAATTGCGGACAGAGTGACTGACCAGATCGGCGTGTTCTGTAAACGGCAGGTACCCCCCAAAGAGCGCGGCATCAACATGGCGGTACACCGCGACAGGCCGTTTTTTTTCCAGCACATCAGCAATCGCATCCTGATTGTCGATAGCTCCCTTAAAGGTGGTGCCAACCGCGATAACGATCAAGGCTGGACGATTTGGGTCGAGTGCACGCTCGAACGCATGCACCTCCATTTCACCCTTGATGTTCGTCGGTATCTGGCGCATCTCCAGCCCCTGAAGGTCGCAGAGCCTCATGATGGAGTAGTGCGCCTCCTCTGAAACATAGAGCACAGGCTTGATGTCGCTCTGTGAACCAAGGGCGTGGACGCCGAAGTAGATGCCGTGGTTGTTCCCGTCGGTTCCGCCATTGGTGACAATACCCCACGCTTCTGCGGGTAAAAATCCGTAGAGCGGCGAAAAGAAATCAATAACTTCGTTTTCAAATTCGTGAGTGTTCAGGGCAAAGAGACTCGGCTTGCGCGGATCACCGACGTTGTTCATGGCCACATCTGCCAATCCTGAAACGGCATACCAGTGATAGAAATCGGCAAGTTTGATGTTCTGGTTGCAAGGGAACCCGACAGCGGTCTTTTTCTCCTGCACCATCTTTTCCGCAAATGCGTTAAGACGATTGATATCAATGCTATGATTTGTTGTCATGATGCTGTCACCGCTTATTTGATTGTGATCGTTACCAATAGTTACTAAACCAGGCGACCAGATCAAAATCTGGGTGTGAATAAAAAAAGTTCTTTTTGCAAGCGCAAGTTTTTCTGCAATCTGCCGTCGAAGTTAGTGAACCGTCAGATTAGAGTAGGAACGATAGTTGTACATCCATTTATTTCATAAATTAATAACCTGATAACACGATGAAAAAAAGAACGATGCTGGTGTTAACCGCAACCTTGCTTGGGTTTGGAAGTATTGCTTCAGCGGCAACGAATTACCGTAACTGTTCAAATTATGAGTTTGCCGGGAGCGGGTCGGGGTCATGTCAAGCGACTGCCGACAATCGAATCGCCAATTGGCACGAACGCCCGAATAGATTTTCAGAACTCGGACCGGATGCGCGGGATCGCTTTAACCGATGTGCAGAAGGAAGAGAAGAGCTCTGCGGAATGAACAGATTGGAGCAACAACTTGGACTGAACAAACGTCAAAGTGCTCAAGTTAAGGAGCTCCGCGAAAAACAGTTCACGCTTGTTGTTGCTGAAAGGAAGGAGCTTGCTGCATTACAGCGAGAGCTTGAAGAAAAGTCATTTGCAACGACTCCTGACCAAAAGAAGATTGATGAGCTCTCCGAAAAAATCGGCAAAAAATACGCATCGCTTGCCAAACTGAAAAGCAATCATTTTGTCGAACTTGTTTCGATACTGACACCCGCTCAGCGTGCGAAGCTACAGACAATACGAGATGCCCGGGAGTTACGGCAACATGATGGAAGATTCTTTTAACAAGAATTAAACCCACCCTCAACCACAAGCAGGCCGCAACGAATGTTCAGCCTGCTTGTTTCGTCTGCGTTACTTCAATCAACGCGCGAACCCCGCGAGCCGATTATTCTTCCTGGCCGAAGCGAAACAGTAAAAAACTGGAAGTAAAGAGGTTGATCGTCATGCCAGCCAAACTCCCCTGCTTTTTCGAAGCGTAACGTCATTGATGCGCCCTTTTGCCCTGCCCTGTCGTCTCACTTTTTCGCATTGATCCAATAAAAAACTGATGAATGCGATCCCATACTTGAGGATTGATTTGGCCTGGAAAGAGAGTGATACCATCAACTCCAATCGAGAGTTCTCCTGAAACAATTGCCAGGGATTCCGCCGAAACCGGAGTACCATCCAGGGAGTCGCTCACTCTGGGCATCAAGGGCCTGTTACCAGCCCAAACACGTAAAGAAAAAAGCGTAAGCCTCAGTTTTTCAACGTCAATGCCCTTCTCATTTTGGGATACTGTGATGTCAGGCACAAGAAAATCAAAATTCCGGTCAAACATTGTAATGTTTTGACCTGACGTTTCTGCCGTTCGATAGTTTATTGCCGAATTGCTTGAAATTGTCGCTGAAAATGCAACAGCGCCTTTTCCTTCCCTGCGCACAGTTTCTCCAATTCTTTCGCCAAATTTGGAAATAACCTGCGAACGCCAGTTGCACCACTCCGTGTGATAACGGTTCATCAGCATGATTAGTGTCGGCGTCTGATTGAGATGATAATATTTCGCAAATGCTTCAATAATCTGCGGCGAATAATCGTATTCAGAACTCGGATAGGAAAGATTTTCGAGACAGATGCCATCAGGATGATATTTCCGGATTAACTTCTTTACCAATTTGGCGGTAAAGAAAGCTACTTCCTGCTTTCCCGGCGACATCCAAAGCTTGGAGCGATCGTTGTTCTTTTCGGTCATAGCCCAGTGAGGATGTTGGGCGAGAGCGGTATGGCTGGTCAGAGGCGAAAGCCATAGGTGCACTTTCAGCCCCTTCGACTGCAAAATGGAAACCATATTGCCAAACGTCTCCCCCCCATTATGAAATCCATTTGAGTGGCTGACCATCATCTCTGGAGCCTTGATAAAAACATCTGTCGCACCTGCTCCCTGAAGACTGGATGCGATGGATTCTGGGTCGCCAACTCTATCACCAAAATCTGCCCAAACAGCAAAATGCTGCGGACGCTGCTGCTGCAATTTTGCACAGTAGCTGTCGATTGAAAGAAATTCGCCGTGCTTCTTTTTCACATAGGTGATAAAGCGCCTCAAAACATCCGGATATTTGACTGAAACTGAAGGATGAATAAGAACCACAAATGGTTGACCAGAAAAAACCTTTTCCTGATAAAATTTTCTGAGCGTAGCCTCGTACGAATTTTTCGAGAAATGATAAGTCTCAAGCATATCATAATCCGAAGCAATCAGACTGCCATCCTCCCTCCCTGAAATCGGTAGTTCATAGATCATGACTTGATCCGACCAGGGCTCCTTATCCGAACTGTCACCCTGAAAGCCCAATGCCTTCAGGGTATGCAGGGTTTGTTCATCATATTCCAGATACGGAGCCCGAAACCAGACAACAGGCTTACCGGTAATTGATTCAAGGATTTTTTTTGACGCAGATAAATCGGCCATCACCGCATTGGAATCAAGTGATTTGAAATGCGGATGCCGGTAAGAGTGCGAGCCGATGGTAGTATCGCCCTTCGAGAGGGCGGCGACCAGTTCCTTGTGGTTTTCGGCAAATTCCCCCGTAACAAAGTAGGTTGCCGGAACATCAAGGTTTAGTTTTTTGAGGGCATCTTCATCAGTCGAGGCCTCAACATCGAACGACAGAAGGACTGGAGAGGCAAAAAGTGCATTCGGCTGCAACAGGTTGAGCCATAACACAAAAACAAAGGCTATGGCAAGGATGCGTCTCATAATTGTATCAATAGGATAAAATTGGCAGGCAGAAGCACAGCCACAAACGCACCATGCTTGAACCGTAATGTAATGAACGCGCCTTAAAGCTGACAATTACAGATTTTTCCGACCAGTGGAAAGAGCGAGGTCTTCAATGGAAAGTTCTTTCTTTGCTACGCCCTGCATAACATCCTCAACACTCTCTTTGAGACCAATAAAAATAATTATGGCGTAGAGAAGGATGGCGGCGTTCATAAGTGAAAAACAGCCGAGGAAAAGATGATCTTTGACAATACTATAAATACCGCCCGCAAAAAACTGTGCCAGCAACACATAGGAAAAAATAATATACGATGAGCCTGCCGCAGTACGTCCTTCTATTTTGGGTGTCCGTGCAAAAGGAATATGCTTGCCGGTAAAGGCCTGTTCAACAGACTTGAAAACTCCACCCATATTGATAGGGATCAAGAGCAAATTGAGGGCATAGACCCTGAAAACATCGGTTATTCTGTAACCATTCTGCTTGAGATCGCGAGCATAGAGTATATAATAGGTCAATGAGGTCAACGGCAACCAAATGGTGTTGAACTCTTCTCCAAACGGCAAAAGCATCAGCATGAGCAAGCCGATGTTGACGGCTGCGATAGAAACAAGGTAATGAAATCGGAAAAACCCTTCTGAAATTCCGGCTAAAGAGAAGTTTTTCAAAAGATACTGTATCAATTTTGGCAAAATAAGCAAGCCGCCGTTAGCCCAGCGTCTGCGCTGAATAACAAGAGAGCCGAAATCGGGAGGGGTAGCACTGTAT
This sequence comes from uncultured Chlorobiaceae bacterium, assembly GCA_903838025.1. Lineage (GTDB taxonomy): Bacteria > Bacteroidota > Chlorobiia > Chlorobiales > Chlorobiaceae > Chlorobium. The sequence goes on along the minus strand of CAILXB010000057.1, from coordinate 4,627 downwards.
GCCAGCCTTTCAGGATGATTGTACAGGTTCCAATTTTTCCCCGCAATATCAATGCTCGACTCAGTATCCTCAATGACGGTATGGTCCTGAATGAATTTATAGACCTCGTAACCGCGCTCCTCAGTCACAACTTTTATATCCTGAAGAGCTGCCGCACGAATCACGGCATTGGCTCCAACCCAGTAGGTTGCATTAAAAAATGTGAACCCCTGATGAATCAAATACTGGATATCGGTCGTTGCACCGGCAATTCTTTCCAGGAGACTCTCAGCCCCGGGAATAGCACTGTAAGGCGTCTGGGCAATACCTGTGCGACCGTTTTCTGGATTTTCCATCATGCTGATCAACCGCATGGAATATTCCGGAACCACCAGACTATCTGCATCCAAAGTGATATAATACTCTGTATCAGGTATCGAAAGCGTAGCATCTTTTTCGTCGCATCTGGAAAGTACCATACCACCTGGCACACGTTCCTCCCTGTAAAACCCTCCAACAAGGCCGATATAACTATTCAGGTTCATTGCCTTATTGGCAGCATGTGAAAAATTCAAATATTTTTTTCGCTCAAAAGAATCAAACTCAACATCGAACAATATGACAAGAAAACGGTATTCCCTGCGTATTGCTTCAATGGTTAATGCCTTACAGTTACTTATTTTATCACTGAAAATCGATTGCAAACGTTCATAAATCAACGTCAAAAACAAACGATCGACATGATTATGCACATCGTAAGAATCAATCAAATCGGAAAAATGGCTCTCCAATGCAGTCCACAATTTCGTCAGTCGCTCAGCCTCGGCAATTATGTTGAGCGAGACTGCATTATTACGGCTTACAAACTCATTCTCGGCCTGAACAAACTGCTGTTTGTGGGCTTTGAAATACTCTGTCAGCGTTTTCGGTATACTGCGGGCCTTGCTCAACTGCCAATAGTCGTGATCCGAAGTGCTTGAAACGGGAGGATTATCAATCAACAAAACAACACGACGCTTTGGATAAATCTGAAATGCTGCCGACAAAAGCGTCTGCGTAATGACGCGCTGTTCCTCCTTGTATGATGGCACCAAAACAGTGAGTCGGGGGGCATCAGTATTGAAAACAAGTTCCTGCTCTCTACCCAAATCATTTCGGATTTTTGAAGATCTCTTGAAATAACCAATTCTCGTAAGATGATACAGTACACCACCGTAAACAAGAACAGATGTCAGTGCCAAAAACAGCGAGTGCATAAATATGGTGTACCATGCACGCTCTTCAATCAAATTGAGCAACGAATAGAACTGTTCATGGACCATGAAGCCATAAGCAAGCAAGGTAAAAATCAAAAAACTTGAAGTAAGAAAAACTTCAAATCTACCTCTCTTTTTTGATATTGAACAAGAATCAACCGGGGGCATAGAACTATATCTCACAACTAATAAATGGTAACCAAAATTTGTCGGCCAGTGTATGCTGGAGTTTGCCTCAGCACCTTTTAACAACTGATAGTACGACATGCAAAAAGATTTTCTTTCAAGAAAATTGATGCTGAAGCCTTGAAAAAAGAAAACCAAACAACTTTTTCAATAAAAAAGCGGCTTGCATCTACCACATACCACACAAAAAAACTATAATATATTTCAATATAAATACTTAAATAAGTAACAACTTTAATAAACCGTGTTCTTTTCCGAGCAAAAAAAATATCTCCAATTCAGTATCCATAGATTAAATTCCATTTTTTATAAGCAAAAATTCTTGACACCATCCAGCAATAATCCATGAGTAGAAAAATACTGATTGTCAAAAACATGACCCAGGAAGGGGCGGGGCTTCTTGAAACCTTGCTCTGCGAGCACGGTATTGCCTCACACCAGGAGGATCTTTCAGCCTGCGGAACATTCCCTGATCCACGAGGCTACAGCGCTCTTGTAGTGCTTGGCGGCTACCAGAGCGCCAACGATGAAACTTCTTCCATGCTGCTTCAGCTCCGCCGTATTGTGCAGGCGTTGGATGAGGAGATCCCATTCCTCGGTATCTGCCTTGGGATGCAGTGCCTTGTCAAAGCGGGGGGCGGAAAGGTGATGAAGGCTCCAGTAAAAGAGACTGGATTTATTGACACCAACGGAAATCCTTACCGAATCGATCTCACCGCCGCAGGCAAAAAAGACCCCCTCTTTGGCGGACTTGGCAAGAGCTTTCCGGTCTTTCAACTTCATGGCGAGACGGTAGAACTTGCTAAATCAGGAATGGAACTGCTTGCGACAGGCGAAGGGTGCCCGATACAGGCGGTCAGAGTTGGCAAAAACGGCTACGGGCTGCAGTGTCATTTTGAATTGACCGATGCCATGTTTTCGGAATGGTGTGAGAATGATGCCGACCTGAAAAAGATAGATCAAGACGACCTCATGAAGCAGTTTGAAAACATCCGTGAGGAGTACCACACGACCGGCCTCAAGCTCCTCTACAACTTTCTGCGAATTTCCGGCCTTGTCTGAGCCACAAAACCTCTTCCCCTGAAAGCGCAAAATCGCCAACAGGGGAAAAGCCTCTAGCCCTACTCTATGACAAGATCAATGGTGCGACGCTGCAAATCCACGCTGTTCACCTTGACCTTGACCCGCTGACCTATCTGCAACCGTTTTTTGCGACGCTTGCCGACAAGGGAGTAGGTTGCCTCGTCATATTCGTAATAGTCATCGGTGAGGTTGCGCATGTGCACCATACCTTCGATAGCAAAATCGACCATTCGTACATAGATACCGTAATCGGTCGCGCCTGAAATAACTCCAGGATAGACCTTGCCGACATGGCTGGCCATATACTCGACCTGCTTGAGCTTGATCGACTCACGCTCAGCCTCCACGGCACTTTTTTCACGCTCGTTGGAGATCTGGCAAACCGTCTGGAGCTTGTCGGTCAGTTCAGCAAGGCGTGTTGCAGAGATTTTCCGGCGCTTCTTGCGGAGGTTTTCGTACTCAAAGAGCATACGATGTACGATCAGGTCAGGATAGCGCCTGATGGGCGAAGTGAAGTGGGTGTAATGCTCAAAGCCGAGACCATAATGGCCCACATTGTCGCCGGTGTAGACCGCCTTCGACATACAGCGCAGCACCAGTTCGCTGACCAGAAACTCAATATTGGATCCCTTCACCTGCTGCAAGAGCTGCCGAAGCGCTGAGGCTGAAACAATCGGCCCCTCTTTGCCCCGGTTCAGCTTGAGCTCAAAGCCGAGCCTCTTGACAAAGTTGGCAAGAATGAGCACCTTCTCCTGCTGGGGAGCGCCATGCACCCTGTAGATGACGGGATGGGGAGCCTTCTTGTTCTCCTTGAAGGTCTTAGTCAGATATTTGGCCACCTTGCGGTTGGCAAGCAGCATGAACTCCTCGATGAGGCGATGACTGCCAAGACGCTCTTTCTTCATCACCTCAAGCGGCTCACCCTTGCTGCCGAGTTTGAAGCGTACCTCTTCGGTTTCAAAATCGAGCCCGCCGTGCTTAAAACGTTTTTCACGCAAAAGAACACTGAGGCGGTCAAGCGCCTGCAACTCATCAATAAAATCACCTTTGCCCTGCTTCAGAATCTCCTCAACATCTTCGTAGGCAAAACGGCGCTTTGAGTGAATGACCGTTTTCTGGAACTCATGATGGCTCACTTCACCCTCGTCCGTGATGGTCATGAAGACAGAAAATGCCATCCGGTCAACACCGGGGTTGAGACTGCATATCTGTTCCGAAAGCCTTGCGGGCAGCATCGGAATCACCCGGTCAACCAAATAGACTGAGGTGGCCCTTTTGAGCGCCTCGCGGTCGAGGGGAGAGTTTTCAGGCACATAGTGCGATACATCAGCAATATGAACGCCTATTTTATACTGTCCGTCCTCAAGCATCTCAATCGAGAGTGCATCATCAAAATCCTTTGCATCGACAGGGTCAATGGTAAAAACAACCTTGTCGCGGATGTCGAGGCGTCCTTTAAGATCCTCGTCGTTAATGCCCTCACGAATAGAATTCGCAAAATCGAGCAGCGGCTTTTCGAAGGTTTCATCAATGCCACGGCTTCGTGCAATGGCACTCACTTCAACAGCCGAGTCGCCAGCAGTACCCAGAATTTCAAGCACCTTGGCCTGAATCTGCCCCTCTTTGCTGAAATCAAGCTCCCCGACAAGCACCTTCTGGCCATCAACCGCCTTGCGGGCGTTTCGGATTGGCACAATAATTTCAGGAAGCAGCTTCCGGTCATCAGCCTTGAGCACAAACTTGCGATTTGCCTTGGTCAGTGTTCCGACAATGGTTGTGATGCGACGGGAAATCACCTTCTGCACCGCGCCTTCACAGCGCTGATGGGGGGTGGATTTTGATGAATAGGTATCCGGTACCTTCGAAACAAGCACCTCAACTTCGTCACCATGAATGGCAAAACCCATATCGCCTGCCTTGATGAAGATATCATCATCGAAGCCCTCAACATCAACAAAGCCGTAGCCGTTGGGGTGGGTAGTGATATGGCCGGTATAGCTGTTGACCGTGTACTGCTTCTTGCCGGGAAGGGGGAAAGGCTTGGCCTGCTCAAGATGAGCTTCGTAGGTGGCAGCATCCGTGCCCGAGATGCCGTAACAGCGGTTGGAGTCCTTGTCAACGGT
>CAILXB010000056.1 GCA_903838025.1 uncultured Chlorobiaceae bacterium | reverse complement strand
GAGGGCAGGACATGCCCTTTCAGCCTGTCAAGTGAATGGTGCTCCAAGGCCATCAGCAGCAGGAACTCGCCGAAGCGATCAGCACCACGGGGTGTCTGACGCAGTAGGAATCCTCGTACTTTAGGGCGAGGAGGATGTCAAATCAATGCTGATTCATAAATACAATGAAGGAAAACTATCAATAACAAGCCCGACAAAAAAAGGCAAAAGACGCAGGATAAACGCAGTTTGATTTTCAAATTGTCTTGTATCCCGCGCTGCTGATTGAGATTACCAACCCTCCATTTCTTCCATCCTTGATGAAAGCTATTTTTTTAAAGGATAAAAGGCATTCCACTCTTTTTTAACACCTGCTGAACAGTGCAATCCTTGCGTAAACGATAAACGTATGATGCTTTATTCGTTCAGATACGTTAATTTCAGGGTAAACATGCCAGCAAAAGTAATCACTGAAACGGTGGCGACCTCGAAACCGCAGAGCCCATGACCCCATCACCCTACACCGAGGACTCCCTTGTTCAGCAAACGACGGCGGACTACTTGGAGCAGCAACTGGGCTGGGAGTCGCTCTATGCCCATAACCGTGAGGACTTCGGCCCCGACAGTCTCCTGGGGCGCAGGGATGACCGGGAGGTGGTGCTGACGCGCACGCTCAGGGCGAAGCTGGTTGAGCTGAATCCGGGGTTGCCTGATACGGCTTATGATGACGGGCTGCGGCAGGTTGTGACGACGACGGCGACGCAGACGCTGCTGGCGACGAACCGCGAGAAGTATTCGCTCTTCCGCGACGGGGTGCTGGTCACCTTCCAGAATGAAAAGGGGGAGCGCCTGAAACATCGGTTGCGGGTGTTTGACTTTGATGAGCCGTTGAACAACCATTTTCTCTGTGTTCGGGAGCTCTGGATTCGGGGCGATCTCTACCGTCGGCGTCCTGATATTGTGGGCTTTGTCAACGGTTTGCCGCTTCTCTTTATGGAGTTCAAGAATATCGGCAAGGATATTCGTTCGGGCTACGAGAAGAATTTCAAAGACTATACCGATACCATCCCGCATATCTTTCATCACAACGCCTTGCTCATTTTTGGCAATGGTCACAAGGCGAAGCTTGGCTCCATTACCAGCCGCTGGGAGCATTTTCATGAGTGGAAGCGGCTTGCCGAGCGTGAGCAGGGGGTTGTAGAGATGGAGACGCTGCTCAGGGGTTTGTGCCAGAAGAGCAATTTTATGGATCTCTTTGAGAACTTTATCGCTTTTGATGACTCGTCGGGTGAGACGAAAAAGATTGTTGCCCGCAACCATCAGTTTCTTGGGGTGAACCGTGCCCTTGAGGCAGTTGTAGAGCGCAGAGAGCGCAAGGGGAAGCTTGGTGTCTTCTGGCATACCCAGGGGTCGGGGAAGAGCTATTCGATGCTCTTTTTTACGCGCAAGGTGCATCGCAAGCTTGGCGGGAACTTCACCTTTCTGATTCTGACCGATCGTGACGATCTTGATACGCAGATTTACAAGAGCTTTGCCGGTTGCGGTGTGGTGGATAACGACCGCGATCCGTGCCGAGCTTCCAGCGGGCAGCACCTTTGCGACTTGCTTGGGCAGCACAAGAAGTATGTTTTTTCGCTG
>CAILXB010000055.1 GCA_903838025.1 uncultured Chlorobiaceae bacterium | reverse complement strand
GAGGGCAGGACATGCCCTTTCAGCCTGTCAAGTGAATGGTGCTCCAAGGCCATCAGCAGCAGGAACTCGCCGAAGCGATCAGCACCACGGGGTGTCTGACGCAGTAGGAATCCTCGTACTTTAGGGCGAGGAGGATGTCAAGTGAGTTGCACACAATTGCGACCGCGTTGTTTCGCTTGATAGAGCGCGTTGTCTGCACGCAAAAATACCGTATCCAGAGATTCGTCATAGTGTGTCCAGATTGTACAACCGATACTGATCGTTATTTTTGTCTGTTTATCGAATGGCATAGATATCTCAGCGATGGCATTCCGTAATTTTTCTGCAACCTCCAAACAGCCAGCATGATTGGTTTTGGGTAAAAATACCGCGAATTCATCTCCTCCCCAGCGTGCCAATATATCACCAACGCGCAAATTTTCACGGAAAACGTCCACGATTTTTTGCAGCATACGATCACCGTTCATATGACCATTCTTGTCGTTATACTCTTTGAAATGGTCAAAATCTATAATCAGAAATGCCAGCGAATGCCCATATTGGCGTGCTCGTTCACATTCAATCTCGCCTTTTTCCATAAAGGCTCGTCGGTTATACGTGCCAGTAAGGACATCAATCATGGCCATTTTACGCATTTCTGCTTCTGCCGTATGTAACTCATCGCGGTTCTTTTTTAAGTCAAAAAAGATAAGGTTATAGGGCTGTTCGAGTGCAATGATGATAAGTGCGCGAGCAAGAATCAAGCTCGAAATGGTTTTGAAGATATGCCCGATAAAATTGGAAAGGTCATATACACCAACATAGAACGTGAACGCCAATTCTGCACCAATCGTCGCGATAATGTAAATAATCAGGAGTTGAAAAATAACAAGATCGAACTTCTTGCGATTTTGGTACAGCAAGGAAATGGAAGTCAGTAGAATAAGTGAAATAATGTATTCGCTGACTATTTTGAACTGCGTCAATCCCACACCTTCGATGTAACACGTGGGGAAAATATTCCACAAAAATATTGAAGTTAACAGAAGTGCAGTGATTATCGTAAAGCTTGTAAACGCGATTACGGGATTGAGCCTTCTGCTGAAAAATAGAGGAGCAATGAGGAGTGACAGACTCTGAAGATAGCGGGCGGCAATCCATAGTTGAGTTGGCAGGTTGGAGTTATATTCCAGAAACACTCCCATGCCACGATAGGCAAGCAAATGGATGGTATCAAGCCCGCCGATGAACAAGGATGCAATCCCGATGAAGAGCGAGTAATCATTTTGCATGTAGCGGCGCGTATACCAAACGAGAAGAAAAACGCTAACGGCTACGACAATACTTGATAACTCAGTCAGGCTATGGAAAAGCAAATAACTATAAAAACTTGTCAGGTAGAGTCCAAACAAGACAACGGCAGCCCCGAGCAGGGTAGAGAGTGTTGTGTTTGTTTTGTTTGGAATCGCAATATGTTTCATAAGTAATACTTCAGCCTTTTTGATGCACCGTCGATCTGCTTTTGCCCGGCAATCCGTAACTGCGTACCGATGCCGACAGCCTGTTCACCCGCTTACAGCAAGAGCGCTGCGGCTTCAGATTCATTTGCGTTCTGTCGTATTTTTGCGTCTGTTGCGCGATTACGAGAAAAGTTTATTTTTTTACGATCAACCTCAAGGCTCAACATAAAGAATACCTTATAAGTTTGATTTTTCTGCAACGATGACATTGGTGATCCATCCGATGGCTCGTGAGTTGCACAGCGTTAAATTCAGCGAAGAGTGATGAAAACATCCAGATGGCACCTGCACCCAGTCAGAGTATGGCTTTTCGTTATTCTCTTTACCACCTTGACTCTGCCACTCCATGCTGCCGAACGTTCAGGGGTCGCAATGAGTCCCGCGCTTTTTGCCGTTCAGCCATCACATCAACTTCCGCCATTGTGGCTTGTTGTTCCGTTTGCCACTCTTTTAGTCATGATAGCCACCGGCCCCCTCTTGTTCCATCGCTTCTGGGAACGGAACTATCCGGTAATTTCGGTAGGTCTGGGTTGCATTGTGGCCGCTTACTATGGCCTTTTTCTGGATGATGGGTGGCATTCGCTGGAGCATACCCTTGAAGAGTATCTCTCTTTTATTGCCTTGATCTCATCGCTCTTTGTGGTTTCCGGCGGAATACTTGTCAGGATAGAGCGGAGAGGAACGCCTCTGATAAATGCTTCGCTGCTTTTCTTTGGAGCAGTGATTGCAAATCTGGTAGGAACAACCGGTGCCTCCATGCTGCTCATACGTCCCTATATGCGTATCAACGCAGGTCGTCTTCAAGCGTTTCACATTGTTTTTTTCATTTTCATTGTCAGTAACATTGGCGGTGCGCTGACTCCTGTTGGCGATCCGCCGCTCTTTTTAGGTTTTTTGAAAGGAGTCCCTTTTTTCTGGGTGCTTCCCAAAGTGTTCTTGCCGTGGATCATTACCGTTGCTGGTCTTCTTTTCGTTTTCATAATTCTTGATAAAAGGGCGGGAATTGGTGATACGAAGAGCGCTGTCGCAAAAGGGGGGATAACCATTACAGGACGAAGAAATTTTTTGTTTCTCGCGGCGATCATTATTGCGGTGTTTCTTGATCCCGCAGTACTGCCGGGGGTTCCAAGTCTTCAGGAGCTTTTTCATCTGCCGTTCGGTATCCGTGAACTGATGATGCTTCTGGTTGCTCTTCTTGCCTGTAAATTTTCAAATCATGAGGCGTTCAAGGGCAATGAATTCAACTTTGAGCCCATTAAAGAGGTTGCATTTCTTTTTATCGGCATCTTTGCAACCATGATTCCGGCTCTTGAACTCATCGGAAATTACGCATCACAACATGCGGCTGAATTTTCTCTCTCCCGCTTCTACTGGTTGACCGGGGCTCTTTCGGGAGTCCTTGATAACGCTCCAACCTATCTGAATTTTTTTGCGGCTGCGTTGGGGAAGTTTGGGCTGAATATAGCTTCTCCTGAAGATATACGGCACTTTGCCTCTGGTGTTGCCTCCCCGGTTCAGATGGATGTACCCTCAGACATTTATCTGATGGCAATCTCGGTGGCGGCAGTCTTTTTTGGAGCGATAACCTATATCGGTAACGCTCCGAACTTCATGGTAAAAAACATTGCCGCGCAGGCAGATGTTGAGGTTCCCGATTTTCTGGAGTATATCTACAAGTACTCACTGCCGATACTGCTCCCGTTTTTTATTCTCTTATGGCTTCTTTTTTTTAACGGTTGAGGGTATTCTTCGTGCTGCTGAGAAAGGTGCGGATATTTTCCGGGTTGAAAATCTTCATTACATCCGGATCGGTTTTCACGATCATCAGAAAGAGCTCTCTTTGGAAATAATCGATAACCCTTTTGAGCTTTAGTGACTCTGCAGGGCATACATGAGATATCCAGCCCAGGGCGGAATCAGGAACTCTCCATTTGCCTGTCTGGATGCGAAGGGGTCACTTGAAAACGGTTTTGGCAACCGCATTATGCATCATGTCTTTGGTGGTGAAGGCTGCGTGAATAAGCCCGACACGCTCCTCAAACCTCGTTTCTCCTCGTTGCCGTGCGCAGATTTCGCGCAACTGATCGGCAAAGCCTATGCCAATAAGGCGAATGCTTTCCAGAATGCCGGTTGTTGCTTCCACAAGAAAGATGACGACGGCGTTCGTTTCTGAGTCGATCCATGCCTGGCGGGTTTCATCATCAAACCGTGAGATATCAATGGAGATATCAATGCTGAATCCCTCTCCGAAATCAAGAATCAGAAAAGGAATGTCTTTTTTCTCAAAAAGGTATGCCGTGAGTTTCCCATTTTTAAAGAGTTTCCGCTCCTTTCTCGAAATCTTTTTCAGTGACATCAGCACATTGAACAATCCATCGGTCGGCAGAGCAACATTGAGCTCCCTGCCGGTACAGTATTGTTCGATGGGAAAAAGCTTTCCTACATGGTACGCTTCCATACTTCTCAAGTTGTGCCCGGTAGTGACCGGACGGATTAGCTGTAAGGTAAAAAGTATTTCAAAAAAAGCGATACTTGCTCAACTTAAATTCTTGAGGATCAGGCAAGAATCACTCTACTATATCTGCATGGGGAGAGGTATATTGGCGTGATGGTCGTCAATTCCTGTGCATCACTTCAGAGAGAGCCGGGAATTCTGTGTTGTAAAGTAACCAATTGATGGAGAGAGAACGATGAGTATGAATGTAGCCGGTTTTGCCG
>CAILXB010000054.1 GCA_903838025.1 uncultured Chlorobiaceae bacterium | reverse complement strand
CGGCTGTCTTGCGGCTGTCTTGCGGCTGTCTTGCGGCTGTCTTGCGGCTGTCTTGCGGCTGTCTTGCGGCTGTCTTGCGGCTGTCTTGCGGCTGTCTTGCGGCTGTCTTGCGGCTGTCTTGCGGCTGAAGTATAACAATGCTTCGCTGCTCTTTCGTCCGGTAAGACCGAACGTTTTACAAGGAGAGTTAACTCTTTTGTCACACACCCAGCTTCAAAACGAAAGCTATCAAAACCGGATTTATCGACAATACTGCATAGGGTTTCAGTACTAAAATGTGTACAGTGATCCGCGATAAGAATATCAAACGGAGATGCTTCCAAGTCAGGAACTTGAATCAAAAGAAATCCTTCTGGATTGAGTAGACTGGAGAGCGACTTAAGGTAGTCCACAGGAGCTGGGATATGTTCAAGGGCATGAATCAACACGATCAGATCAAAACGTGCTTTAAGGCTTTCCATTGATCCTACATGAAGTTGTGCCACGCCTGGAATTGATTCAATAAGTGCTGAGTTTCTCGTATCCAGTTCTGAGCCAGTCATCTGCCAACAAGGATTGTGTGCGCCAAATGCCCGCAAAAAAACGCCATTCCCGCATCCAATATCCAAAAGGGAGCCTATTTTAGGAAGTGCCCTTTGGCGCTGCAACCAGTCAACAATTTTCTCTGAACGAGCCAAGCCCGCACCAGTGTTCTGGTCAAAGCTTACTTGTTCAACTCCACCGCCTTGTTCATAAACCGCATAACTTGCGTAGATTTCTTCAACCTCCTGAAGCCATTCTTTAGTAACCGGTTTTTGAACAATTCCACAATCTTTGCAGACTGCCAAGTGTCCAGAACCAAACCAAGGTCGGCAATCTGAAGTCACTTGATTTGCCACAGGAAACCCACTCAGTTCACTAAGTTGACCTTTGCAAACATGGCAGGATGGAAGTTGGAACGATTTCAATACTTCGCTTTCACTCGAAATAGATAAACTCATAATCACCACTATATCCAAAATGCCTGTATAACCATATCCACTCTCCTTCATCAAGAAACGATTCGCAGGTGAGTGCCCAGCACTGCAAATTGAAAAGTTCCTGTTCATTCCGATAGCTCTCAAGCATCACATAGCCCTGCTTGCCAACCCTTTCAATCTCAAACAACGCTGCTTTCAGTTCAAATAAGCGAAGATTATGCAAGGTGCCCAGTGAGATAACAAGGTCAAACTCCTTGTCAGCAAAAGAATAGGGATCCTGGGCCTTGTGCAAGAAAAGATGTGGCCTGACAAGATCAGTTGAACTGTTCATGCCATGCTCTGAAATATCAAAACCTGTTACCTGCAATTTCGGCTCAAGGAGAAGCATTTCATGCAGCAGAAACCCCTTGCCGCAACCGACATCAAGCACCTTTGAGCCAGCAACAAGCCCGTAGGTTTGAATCAAGGCCTCGGCAACCGGTTTCCAGCGACCGGGCATATAGCTATAACCGCCGTACCCATACCGGCGATCACCATCCCAATAGTCCGGGCCATACTCCTTGGCAACTTTCATGCAATGCACTTTGTCATCAACCATGCGAGCAAGGTAATCGCGCGTTGTTGCCTGGTGAAGCGGCGTTACGAAATGACGAAGTTGCCCCATTACTTTGCCCCTGTAATAGAGCGACTGAGAACAGGATCGCTTTTAAGACTGATAAAGGCTGGTCCATCTGACGCATAAGCTTCCCTGAGCATTGCCTCGGTTTCATCACCATCAACGGGAAAAGAAGCCGTGATGTTGTGGAATAAACGCATAAGTTTCTTGCCGTTCAATTCCGTATGGGTAGGCCCAAGGTGTGGATAGTCGGCAAAGCCAACCAGCTTTACATTGACATTTTGCTGATCAATATCAAGCTTCACCTGCTCAAAAGGGCGCTCAATCAAAAACGGAGTAATGGTGTAGACCCATGGCTTCAAACCCTCTAAAGCCATCCCTGCAGCCACCCCAATCATGCTCTGTTCACAGATGCCCATATTGATAAATCGATCCGGGAACATTTCACGAAATTCGTCAAAGACCCGATACCCAATGTCTCCTGCTATCACATAGATTTTTTCATCCCGGGCAGCAAGCTCTGCAATAATTGTTCCAAAGCGTCTTCTCATATCATTCCCAGCTCTTTTTTTCCTGTTTCCATCTCTTCACCTTTGATTTTTCGCGCGTGCCAAGCTGGATCGTTCTCAAACGATTTGATTCCTTTGCCTTTAACCGTATGAGCTATAATTGCTAACGGTTTTCCTGTTTGAGGCTTATGACGAAGAGCAGGAATGAGTTGTTCATAAGAATGACCATCATCCACTTCAACGCACTCCCAATTGAATGCCCTGAATTTTGCCGCCAAGTCATCAAGTGGAAGCACTTCACTGATGGGGGCCAAGGCCTGGATTTTGTTGTAGTCGATGATCACCCGAAGGTTGTCGAGCTTGTGGGCGGCACCGATAAGCAGTGATTCCCATGTGGTGCCCTCCTGACACTCTCCATCACTCATCAACACCACAATATTTCCTGGTTGTTGCTGGAGCTTTCGGGCAAGAGCCATTCCTGTTGCCATCGGAAGGCCGTGACCGAGGCTGCCGGTGGTACAGTGAATGCCATTCGCTGGATCACGTTCAAGATGTGTGGTCAGCGCAGGATTGAACCCTTTCTCTCTAAGTAGAAGGCAAAAAGGAAATGATGCGTGGGCCTTGCTCAGGATAAATTTATCATCCTTGAGCAGCACCTCCTCATAGAGGGCAAGAAGTATCTCGATAATAGAAAAACTGCCCCCAAGATGTGCTTCGCCATGCTCAATAAATGCTGTGAAGGTATCTTGCCTAAGTTTCTTTGCTTTTTCAATAAGAACCGAATATGTCACCTGGTTTTGAAGAGATGTCATTACTATGCTTTGTTATCAGCGAAAACGACAGAATTCGCCTGAATTTTTGTAACTCGTTCGATAAAGAGAGCCGCTTTCTGTAATTGCATGCGTTGCGCTTCAGCCTCATCATACACCTCACCTCCGGTGGCCAAACGACGGCGCTCTGCCATACCAGGAAGAAATTCGTTCAACAGTATCATAATCCATCGCATTCCATAGAGAGGCATTGCAACATTCAGGCGACGGGCAAAATCAGGATCATCGGCAAAAAGCTTGAGCATGGCGTTCTGCCATCTGGAAGCAATTTCAGGCTCCAGTTGCATTGCAGGATGCCAGAGAAAATCTGCTGTTAGTTTTACCGGATCATCCCAACCAAAATATTCAAAATCAATGAATGTTAACCGACCATCCACACTGATTGCGTTATGAAAGCCGAAGTCCGATGGGCTGAGAATACGATAGCATTCCGGCAGATCACCTGTTTTTGAAGATTCCGGCCACTCTTCTTTTGCATACAAAGTTACTTCCTGCCAGAGAGGCTGGAACTCTCTTTCAAGAAATTCCCCGAGTGGTGGATATTCACCTGAAACCACCTGAAGTCGCTGAAGTCGTGCTTCAACCTGCCTCACCAGTTCGGCGAAAGAGAGGCACGCTTCCGAGGCCAATGAAATATGGGAGTTTACCTCCTGCCTTGATATCTCATGAAGCCGCGAAATAAAACCTATTGCCTGATAAAGAGCTGTTTGATCAGCAGCATCGACGGGAGAGCCGTCAATCCAGGAATAAAGTCCGAAATTGGAATTTTCATCCATTGAAACCAGTTCCGGTAGAGCATCAAACCCGTGGCTTCGTAAAAAACTGATAGCATTATACTCGGTAATGAGGCGGGAGCGACCGGCGGCATCGCTTCCGGGGTAGATCTTTAAGGCATGGGAAGAGCCCTCTTTTGATCTCACTTTATATATCCGGCTGTTTCCTCTCCCACTTACTTTTTCGAGTGCCTCAATCGGCATATCCGTCATGAGTTCCATCAACGATTTCTCTTTTTCACCTGCTGAAATACCCATGAGATGGAGGGATATCTCCCCCCAACTACTGAACGAAATAACCGATTTTGTTACCTCACCCTGCGGGTAACTGCCATAGAGCACTTTTTCGACGCTCTCCGGAAATGTTTTTTCAGCAAAGACTTCCGGCAAGTCATCAATAAAACAGTCACACTCCAATTCCGCTATTTTAGCAACTTTTTCTTCGCGGGTATCAGCAAAAAAAACATACTCTCTTTCCATTCCGAAAAAATTGGGATCAAAGAAGCGCTTCGACTCCATCCACTTCATAGCCTCCACGCGCAAGGAGGTTTGCTCAACATCAAAGTGACCAAATTCAGTTTTATGACTTACAATGAATACCTTATGCCCCATCAACCTGCATTTGAGCATAAATTCTACAAACCCCGGCATAATCTCTGCCTGATGCATGAACTTGCCGTAGACCTGACCTTGAAGCTTCATCCATACTTGCTCTCCTTCAGGAAGTGTGCGCAAATAGTCACGCAACTCGGTTTTACTCTTCCCTGTCCACTCTTGAGAGATCAACTGGTTTGCAAGAGCCGTACGACAAAAAGAGCTGTCATAGCGGGCAATCGTGTTATCAAAATCAATGCCTATCTTCATAACAACTGGCAATATCTAAACGAAATATGAGTGCTCACTATCAAGACTCAGATATTCATGAATCGCAAGATTTTTTGCATGGCTGACACAGTGATGGCCACACTCGCGTGAAGGGTCAAACGACTGCAAAAAACGCTGATTGTCATCCGAAAACCAGTAGTCACTGAAAGATCTCTCTGCAATGGAGCCCATCCGGCCCGACTCAGTGTATGCCTTATCCTGACAGGTATAGACCTTCTGATCAGCTCCAATCACCGTAAGAAACTGAAGAAACGGGCAGGTGTGGTAGCTTTTCGCAAAAAGTTCTCCAAGTTCATGGTAGTGGTTGAGGATGGTAAACGACTCATCCACTGATTCTTGCGCAAGTGAAATTTGCCGGGCAACCTCATCTTTTATTGAGGCATGATAGGAGTTATTCCCCGCAGCATCGTTGCTGACAACTGCCCCTGATATCTTAACATGGTTTACCTTGCACTCTTTGAGCAGAGTACAGATCTCTTCAATATGGTGATGATTGTCGTGCCCGACAATAAAGCTCACACCAAGAACACATTTGGTGTTTCGAGCTGTAAATGCACGAATATTTGCTATTAAATCAGTAAAGTCGTGAGGCTTTGCCCCTCGGCTTTTGACGTAGCTTGCATCATCCCAGGCATCCATTGAAACCCGCACCCATGTGCCATGAAGAGCAAAGGCATCAGCAACTCGCCCTTTCAGGTTGGAACCATTGGTCAGGGCTGCAATCCGAATCCCGCCTGTTGCAAGAACATCGATAACCTCAGGGAGGGGTTTGTAAAGGAGTGGTTCACCCCCGCCGCTGAAAGTGACCGCCTTGACCCCCATCTCAACAAACTCGTGGGCAAGCTCCATCATCTTCTCAGCCGGTATGCTGTCCTGCTCTTGCATCTGTTCGCCCAATGAGAGGTCATTGCTACGGTAGCAACAGTACCAGCAGTGGTGATTGCAATGGTTCGTGGGCTTGACCCGTATGTGGACAGGTGCAACGACCCGACCCTCTCGAATGGCTTGAAGATGATCGGTGAAGCGAAGAAACTTGAGGGCGCTGTAGTATGTTGACATAGCTTTAGTTAAGACTTGCCGAGGTAGGTAAACCACTCCTTTGTGGCATCCGAAATGGTATCAACTGTCCATACGGGAGCATCACGCCAGTAGTCGATCTGTTCCAGCATTTTTGCCACTCCTTCTTCAAAGCTGATGCTCGCTTTCCAACCAAGCAATTGCTGAATACGGGTAACATCGGCAAAGGTGCAATCGGGTTCACCGGGACGCTTTGGTATGTAGGTAACATCGCCGCCAAGCAGTTCAACCAGCCGGTTGACGCTGTAGGTGTTGCCAGAACCAATATTCATGCACACACCGCTATGCTCAGACTGCGCAGCACAGATATAGGCATCCACAACATCGGTAACATAGGTAAAATCACGGGTCTGGGTGCCGTCACCAACCACCGTAAAGGGGTGCCCGGCCAATTTTTGGGCAAGAAAAACACCGAACACAGCACCATAAGTGCCGGATGTACGTGAACGAGGCCCATAAACGTTGAACATGCGCAGCGATACCGCAGGCAATCCGTACACTTGGTTCCAATGCATGACGCACTCTTCACCAAGCCTTTTGGTTAACGCATAAGGGTATTGTGGCCGCATCTCCGCAGTTTCCGCTGTCGGGCATTGATCAGGAATTCCGTAGCAGGAGGAGGAGGCTGCATAGATAAAACGCTTCACCCCAGCGGCACGAGCAGCTTCGAGGACAGAAACCGTGCCATCAACATTTGCGCGGTGATAGGGAAATGGCTGCTGGATAGAGGGTACGATATCAGCCAGTGCCGCTATATGAAAGACCCACTCAACACCCTCGAAAAGTGGCCTTATTGTTGCATGATCATTGATGTCAATCTCATGAATAATGAGCTTCGGATTTACTGCCAAGTGGGCAAGATTTGCGAAACGCCCTGTGGAGTAATTATCCAGAACCACAACATCGTGGCCGTCGTTGAGCAATCGTTCAACAAGGTGACTGCCAATAAAACCGGCGCCACCAGTTACAAGTGTCTTCATGTGTTGTACAGGTGATTATATGAAATTGACATGCGGTACTCTGTTCTCCTTCAATTCAGAGAGATAGAGATTGATCTGATCCATGTGGCAGTTGTGCCTGCACTCGGAAATATCGAGTCCATGCCGTACATACTCAATATTTGCCTTCCGCTTTTCGCTCTGCCAAACCTCCTGAAAGCTGCTCTCAAAGACATTACCCAAAGAGAAGCGCTCATCTTTCAGATAAGAGGGACAGGAATACAACTCCCCGGAGGTCATGATATGCGCCTGAAAAAAGGGTGTCGAATAGCAGGTATGATAACGTTCTGTTATGGGTTGTGCATACTTCACCATCGTCTTTGAACGAAAGATGAGCTGAAAATCAGCAGTTGAACAAGATGACAGCAGATCATCCAGATAGAGATAGTCGTTGTAGTCTATATTGTCATAAAGTCTCGTGTTACTTGAGAAGTGCTGGGAGTAAGGTTTGATAACAAGATAATCGAGACCGATTTCGTCACGACAGATCTTTGCCAATATCTCCATCTCTTTTGCGTTTTCAGGCAGAAGTATTGCCTGTGCACCAATCGTGGTTGCAAGCCCGTGTTGGCGTTTAAACTCGACTGCTCGTTTCAGATTCGAAACTACTTTATCAAAATCACCTGGCTTGCAGCGATGAACCTGCGCATAAGTCTCTGCCGTACCCGCATTCATAGATATCTTCATCCATGTCACCTGGCTCAGCGCCTCTTGTATGAAGTGATCATTAATCACCGTTCCATTCGTGGTAATACCAAAATCAAGTCCAGCTTCATGGCCAGCGTTAATAGCCTCAACAATCTGTTTATGCAGCAGTGGTTCACCCTCACCTGCAAGATGGACGCTCTTGACTCCGAGGGCTCCCATCTCACGCAGCAGGGTGATCATTGCATCTCCATCCATGGAACTCGGTTCGTAGCCGATATAATCGTAAGCACAAAAGACGCACCGATGATTGCAGGTGCCCATTGGTGAGAGTTCGACATAGATCGGGTATATATTTTTTGCTTTTTCCCAATCATCAGAGCCATCCAAAAACTCGGCTACACGTTTTGGGTGGTATATCAATTTATGGCTGTCTATGCGGAATTTATCGCCCATTATCTATCCCGTTCTTAATGTTGTTTTTGTGAGCAGCAATGTCCTGTTCACAGAGCCACTGCATACAAATATGACCTACAATAAGCTGCAAGTCTTCGGCTATCTGCATGTCGTCAATTTCAAAGTGAATCGGACATTGAGCCAGTTCTTTACAGAGGCCACCTGAAAAGCCAAGAATGGCAAAGGTTTTCATTCCTATGGCGTTGCCTATTTCGAGCGCTTTGACAACGTTGGGAGAATTGCCGCTGCCTGACAACACAATAAGCACGTCACCTTGGTGGGCTTTGACCCGGAGTTGCTCTGCATAAATATTTTCGTAGCCAATATCGTTTGCAAGGCATGTTATAACTGCTGGGTTTGCACTTAAAGCTTCTACACGCATCCCGCCACCGTTATTCACACCAACACCATAGAGAAAATCATTAGCCAGATGTATCGCATTCCCGGCGCTGCCACCGTTACCACAGAGGTAGGTGCTGTGGCCTTTCGTCCACGCATGACGCAAGGCTTCGCCGAGCTCTTGTATTTGAGACATAGCGTCATGGGATAGGGCGTTAGCGAGCTTAATGGTGTAGGTCTTAATGTGTTGATGCATGGAAGAATTGATGTGAGTGCCGAAGCCGCCAGCGAGGATGGCTGCTTTTATAGAGTGATACCCATTAATTGAGAGCCATTGGGCGGGATGACCCCGCGCGTACATTGGAGATAATATCCTGATAGGTGCCTGTGCGTTTAATTCCTCCGTCGGCCAATTCAACTATCTGTGTGCAGTTTTTCAGGGTTGTGAGGCGATGGGCTATGATAAGTATGGTAAGCTCGTTGCCGAGGCTTTCTATTGACTCCATGACGGCCTGTTCAGTCTCGTTGTCGAGAGCGCTTGTTGCTTCGTCGAAGATAATAACATCGGCCTGCTTGTAAAGAGCCCGGGCGATACCGATACGCTGGCGCTGACCTCCGGAAAGTCTTATTCCGCGTTCGCCGACGTAGGTTTTATACTTTTTTGGCCAGCTTTCTATAATCTCTGCAATCTGTGCTTTCAATGCCGCTTGCTTTACTCGCTCGTGGTCTATTTTGCCTTTAGGGACTCCAAATGCGATATTCTCTTCAATAGTGCTGTCGGAGAGATATATGGCTTGCGGAACATGGGCAATATGCGCTTGCCATGCTCTGTTATTGATTGAGGTTATTGGCTGACCATCAATATTAAGGGTGCCCTCTGTGGGTTGCAAAAGCCCCATAACAATATCAAGCAAGGTACTTTTACCGCTGCCGGTAACCCCGATAAAACCTGTCCTACTCCCCTTTGAAATCGCAAAATTAAGGTTTTTGAGTATCAGCGGAGTCTGCTGCGTATAGCGGAACGAAAAATTTTTCAGCTCAATCTGTTTTTGGAACTGGAGGGGCTTAGCTGCAGGTTGATCAGCATAATCGGGCAATGGCTGATCAAGCAATTTAAGCGCATCTTCCAATGATGCTTTTTTGCCCTGAATGTTAGACCATGACATATATGCTACCTGTAAAATCGGCAACATACGCTGTGCTCCAAGTGCGAGAGCTCCAAGTACCGGAATGGCTTTGGCAATGCCATTAGGTTGCAAGGCAAGCATGTAGGCAAGTCCTGAAATAATAAGCATTCCCAAAGCTTCCAATGCGAAACGCGGGCTGGAACTGATAAAGTCGTTATTACCTTGAGCTCGACGCGAAGGCAAATCAGCATTGCGATAAATCTCACAGTAGGTTGCCTGAGTACCATCAATCAGCACGTCACGTATACCGCCCAACCCCTCCTGCAGCGATTTAATAACCTGAGTGGATTCATGGGCAATGCGCTGACTATTTACCACTAACCGGCTCTGGGTAATCTTTATTATCAAGGCATAAAGTAATCCAAAACCAGCAAAAGCTGTCAATGCAATAACAAGATCAACTGAAAGCAACGTAATCAGGATAGCCAGCAGAATAATAGTTGAGCTGATTAAATTGATAATATTGCTAAAAGTGCCTGTAACTTGACCAACTTTAGAAGCAATTCCACTAATAATTTCACTGCTGTTACGTGCTGCGTGCACTGCATAAGGCTGGTAAAGGGTTCGCCGATAGACGCTGATGCTAAGGTCAGCACCTGTTGCGTAGGAGAGGCGTGTACTGGCCCACATCAGAAACAGGCGTACCCCTCCGGAGATGAGTGCCGCCACTCCGAAAATGATGGTAAACGGGAGCAAAAGCTGGCTGGCGCTGTTCATTCCGAATGCCCTGATCAACGGCTGGGCTGCCGGAAGCTGAAATATTCTCTCCGGTGCGGTCAGAACGGCAAGAAATGGTAACACTGCCCCAATACTAATGATTTCAGCAAATGATGCTCCAATCATCAACACAAGCAACAGCCCGAATTGCCCCCTCCGCCTCGCGCTGACGTGGTGCCAAAGGCGTCGTAGAAGCGTTGTCATTGACTGCGGAGATTCCATTTAAAACTACTAAAACTTGAGAGAGATTATTGACTGCCGGGAAGTTTGCCTTGCTAATCACGACTTATCGTTGCAGGCCTCAAACACCAGACAAACTGTGTCAGCCGAAGATAAATCAGATGGTAACCAAATGCACAAACCACAAAGCCGACCATCAGTATCACGGTATTCGAAAACCACACAGTCGCAGCCAATGAGCAAAGAAGAGTGATGGGCCATACAAACAGTGAGGTCAGGCTATTTTTAAATTGAACTCTGGCTTTTGGAAACAAAACCCTGGCAACCCGGCAATAGAGTAATGAGTGCAGGTGCAATCCATCCGCCTGCCCGGGATGCTGGCCGGAACGATGATGGCGGCGATACATTGAAAAACCTGTTTCGAGTATGGGGTGGGCACAAACCAGAAGTGGAGCCCAAACAGAGACGGCCGTATTGCGAGCGGGTAACATTACCGCCACCCATGCAAGCATAAATCCCAGCAAGTAAGCGCCGCCGTCACCCATGAATATTTTGCCAAACGGGAAATTAACCACAAGAAAGCCTGCCGTGACAACGATAAAGACAACGCACAACTGAGCTAACTCAATATCACCAACCTGCCAGGCAATGAAGCCCAAAGCCGAAAAGCAGATCATAATGGTGCCTGCCGCAAGGCCGTTAAAACCATCAATGATGTTAATAGAGTTTGCCACTCCTCCCACAGCAAAAGCCGTGAATGCAAGGGAAAGAGGCAGATACGCCAGGAAATAATCGATTGGAGGGATATCGATATGGCTGAGAGAGTAACCGGTAAGCCACCAGGCAAGGAGACCGCTGACCATTGTTGCCAAGAGTCGGTTACGAATGCTTACTCTTTTGGTAAAGTCTTCCCTAAGTCCGGCAGCAAAAGCGGGGAGCCCTGCAATCAACATCGGCCCAAGAAGCTTCGGGAGTGGCTCGGGAGAAAGAAACCATGCTGCAAGTAAACCTGCCATGAGAGCAATCCCCCCAACACGGGGGGTCGGGGTTGTGTGAAATTTTTGTACACCCTCACTATGATCAAAAGAGTGCTTGCCATGCCATTTTGTGGTTAACACAAGCAATAGAGAGACTATGGCTGTAATACTACCAGCGAGACATTGGCTGATATATTGGTTTTCTGAACTACTCATAAGCTCAATAATAACGAAAGGGTAATGCGATGATTGCTCCTATTTCAAACGCAAGTAGCTCTTGAGAGTTTTTAACTGTGCGACACTCTCTCCGTTTGTTTTGCTCCGATGATAAGCCTCAACAAGAAACGCAAGAATTACGGCTATAAACAACCCTCCAGCAGCAGCGAATAGCACTGTTGTACTCCGAAACGGACCAGATTTTTTTTCCGGAACCACAGCACAATCAATAACCTGAATAGACGATGATGCTTTAGATTCGTCGATCCTTGCAATAGTCAATTGCTGCAAAGCCATCTGATACAGTGCTTCAGCATATTTCAGGTCTCTGGTTTTATGGGTAAAGTCAAGTATTCTTTCAGGTGCCTTGCTGACATAGTTTGCGCCCGCCTGAGCTTTACCAATTTCCGCCTGGAGATTATTGAGTTTTTGACGGGTTTTAATATAGTCCGGATTATTAGGTGTAGCAGAGAGACTTAGCTCGGCAAGCTGCCGCTCGGTACTTTTTATCAGGTTCTGGAGCATTGATATTTGAGGCCCGACGGTAATTAGGCCTGTTTTTTCCTGGAGCTGTTTTATTGCGCTCTCCGCATCCCCAAGTCTGTTTTTTGCTTTTAAAAATTCTTGCTCTGCGGCAAGGCGGGTTTGGGAGGCCTCTGAAAGAGCGAGTTCATTGTTTTTTTTCAACAAGACTTCAACATATCCGTTGGCGAGCAGTGCCGCACGTTTTGGATTGGTGTCGGTAATCTGGATGGTAATGAGGCCATCGTCCTTACTGCTCTTGACAAGCGTTTGACCTGCAAGTGCATTGCGGGCACTCTCAAGCGATTTTGTGTGATAGATGCCAAGAAGGTTAAAGCGCTTGACCATATCGTCACGCAGGGTACGGCTTTTGATCACCGCTATATAGTTGGAACCGGGTGACATACCTGCTCCCCCACCACCTCCGCCAAGCAAGCCCGATAAACTGCTGAGCGAGCTGAGTGAAGAGAGCATTGATGATGCGCTTCCAGCCTGCTCGGGCGGCATAAAGGTGGTGTCTGCGGTATAGATGTCGGGGCTCTGAAAAGCCATAATTGCAGCAATGAGCGCAGCAACAAGTGGCAACGCAACAAGAAGCTTGATATGCTTGGCGAGGACAATGGCAACATCGAGGAGATTTATTTCAAACTCCTTGCCTGTTTCCTGTTTTTGTTCTACGGTTTCTGATTTCAATTGGTCAAGACTTTGATGGTTGCTGCTCCAATACCGAACTGGTAGAGTACGGTACTCAGTTCCGTCAGTGAGCGCATGAAGTTGAATTTCGGAGTTAACCTTTCAGGCACAACGATGGCATCGCCTGGACTGACGGCATCGCTCTGACTTTTCTTCACCGTCCCATCGGCGCAAATACGATAGAGCTCCGATTTATGTCCGGTAGAGGTTACCCCTCCAGCAATTTTAAGGTAATCAGCGACGCTGTAACTTGGGCTATAAATAAATGTTGCCTGATTATAGACTGCACCAATCACATCAACAGTGGTTGATTTTTCAGGGATATAAATCTGATCTCCATCCCTTAAGGGAAACTCCGGCATGGCATCAAGCTTAACTTGAAAATTATTCAGGCTGAGAATAATTCGTCCGTCAGGCTGGACGGAGCGTAGTTTTTGTACAATTCTTCGCTGCGTATCAAGTTCGGCTGTTACTGATGCGGCCTCTGAAGCATTAGCACCGGCAATTCGCTGCTTGGCGCTTGTTTCAACGTCCTTTTCATACCGGTCAATTGATTCTCTGATTTTTTGTTGCTGCTCACGGCGGACACTTTCGCGAGTCAGCCTGGTGCCGTAGAGGAATCCTTTCTCGGTTACCCCGCCTACGCGAGTAATCAGCCCCCTCAGGGTTTCGCCCGGCTGAAGTTCATACACGCCACTCTTCTCTACCTCTCCATCTATTCGAACAAAAGAGCGTTTCACTTTCACTTCGAGAGGATATGAACCAGGAGAGATGATACGGAAGATATCCGTTGGCATAACCTGAAGTTTGGAAAGCCCTGACTGAATCGAAATCCAGTCAGACTGCAGTTCGATTTGTGTCTGGTACTTCCCGTCAATATTTTTATCAACAATCACATTTTTAAGATCGGCGGCTGACTCAAATCCGCCAGCCCATCCAATAAGATCTGCAACCGATGTTTTATGTTTCAATTCATAAATAGCCGGGTTTTTGACGTCTCCAAGCAGGGCTACTTGGGGGCCGACGGGCGGGATGTAGAGGACATCTCCGTCCTTGAGTGCAACATCGGAGCTTTTATCGCCAAAAAGCAGCAGATTATACAGATCGAACGATACCATCGGTTCGCTGCCCCGCTTCAGTTTGATATTGCGCAAACTTCCTGTAGTTGAAGGGCCTCCCGACATGAAGAGTGCGTTGAGAATGGTACTCATGGCGCTCAGGGTGTAGGCTCCCGGGCGAAATGCATTGCCGACTACATAGATTTGTACGCTCCTTGTTTGTGCTACGCTTGCACTCAACTCAAAATTCTTGAATATCCTTCCAACTGCTTTTTTCAGATAACCCTGCAAATCGCGGTACCTGACCCCGGAAACCCTTACGGAGCCAACGTCAGGAATATAAATTTCACCACTGCGGCTTACGATTGCGTCAACTTCAAGAGAGATCATGCCCCACCCCCTGATTTGGATGGAATCACCCGGGCCAATTACATAGTCGGGATTAACCTGTACCTCTGATAGTGGAGCAAAGGTACTTGGCACTCCCCTGAACAGATTGCGGCCAAAAACCTCCAACTCCTTGCCTGTTGCAATTTCAACATAGGTTTGGAAACTGCTCTTTTTTTGCATGAGACGCATGAGCGTCGAATCGGTAACTGCGGAGTTGTTTGCCTGTGTGCCGTTGATGACTGGAGGTATCGCCGCCGTTTTGAGCGCTGAACGGATGATTGTGGTCTTCGCCGACTTTGAAAAATCTCCGTAAGCTCCGGTAGAGGCATCAACCGCAGATGCTCCATCGCCCGTGGACTGCATTCCCTGCATTCCATCCATTCCCTGCGTTCTCGAATCGGAAGCCTCGGCAGCAAAGCAACGATATGGCGTAACAGCAACAAGGAGCGCAAAAAGCACACAATAGAAGTAGCGCATAGTGGGATGTATTTGATCCAGAGTGCTGTAACTCCGGGATTTTGATTCTGTTTTTTCAGGTAAAGCTCCGCTACCTTCAGTCACATCTGACGAGTAGTTGCAATGAATATCACTCCACAAACTCATGCTTCGAAAAAAAGGTAAAGGAAAAGGCAAGAGAGTTAAGCGTTTGGACAGAGTATAATAAATTCTGTCAATAAAGCCGCATTATCATCCCTATAATTACCTGAATTTGGAAAGGAAGAGAGTGTTTGATGCAGTTAAAGTGTATTGGGATTTGATGAAAAAGAGGCATCGGGTTAGTCACTGATAAAGCGGCCGATCAGGCGAAGGAACTGCTGCCCGTAACGCTGGAGCTTGACCTCGCCGACGCCTGAAACGGTGAGCATTGCTTCGGCGGTGCGGGGAAGAGTGGCGGCCATGTCGTGCAAGGTGCGGTCGGAGAAGACGACGTAGGGTGGGATCTGCTGTTCGTCGGCGATGTGTTTGCGCAGCGTTCTGAGCAACTCGAAGAGCTCTGTAGTATGAGGGGCCTCAGCCGCTTTTGTGAGCAGTTGCTCGGTTTTCTTTTCGAGCATACGAACAATGTCGATTCGCTCTTCGCGCCGGAGCACTCTGGAGGCCTTGGACAGAAGAAAGAGTGTCGGGTAGAGCCCTTCGGATTTCTGGATCACCTGCTGTGCGAGGAGTTCGTCGATGAGGCGACGCCAGTATTTTTTGTCGTGGCCTTTGCCGACACCGTACGTTTTGAGGCGGTCGTGGCCGAAGTCGAGAATTTTTTTGTTCTGGCTTCCAGTGAGGATATCGACAATATGGGTTGCTCCAAAGCGCTCTTCGGTGCGGACGATGGCTGAGAGCACCATCTGCGACTCGAGGGTTACGTCTACCACTTCGCGGGTGCCGAGGCATATATCGCAGGAGTTGCAATTGTCGTGCGGGTAACGTTCGCCGAAGTAGTCGAGAAGGGTGCGGCGGCGACAAACTGAGGTTGAGGCGAAGGCAGTCACCTTCGAGAGCGCTGCGAGCGCCCGCTGGCGTTCCGCTTCATCCGGCATTGCGTCGATAAAGAAGCGCATTTTGGGGATGTCGCCCTGGGAGAAGAGCAGGGTGCATCGGGCTGGTTCGCCGTCGCGCCCTGCCCTGCCAGTCTCCTGATAGTAGTTTTCGATGCTTTTGGGGAGATCGGCGTGGATGACAAAGCGGATGTTCGATTTGTCGATCCCCATGCCAAAAGCGATGGTGGCAACGATGACCTCTACTTCGTCACGGATGAAGGCCTCCTGGTTTTTTTTACGCTCGGTGTCGCTGAGACCGGCATGGTACGGGAGTGCGCGAAACCCTTTGGCCTGAAGCATGGCGGCGGTGTCGTTGACACTTTTGCGGCTGGTGCGGTAGATGATGCCCGCCTTGCCGGGGTTGCTGTTGAGCAGCGAAATGAGCTGTGGCTCCACACTCTCCTTGAAGCGGATATGGTAGGAGAGGTTGGGACGGTCAAAGGAGGCGCGGACGATGAGAGGGTTGCGCAGGGCCAGTTTATCGAGAATATCCTGCTGCACCCTGTGGGTCGCCGTTGCGGTGAAGGCGGCAACCGGAATACCGGGAAAGAGGCTGACGAGGTCGGAGAGGGAGAGGTAGTCGGGGCGGAAGTCGTGCCCCCATTCGGAAATACAGTGTGCTTCGTCGATGACGGCCATGCTGAGCTGCACCCGGTTGAGCATTTCGCGGAAGTGGCTGAGGATGAAGCGTTCGGGTGCGACGTAGAGCAGGTCGAGCTTGCCGGAGAGGAGGTCACTCATCACCTCGTCGCGCTCCTCGGGGCTCTGGGAGCTGTTGAGAAAAGCGGCGCGGATGCCGTTGGAGCGGGCACCGTCGACCTGGTCTTTCATGAGGGCGATGAGCGGGCTGATGACCATGCAGGTGCCGGGAAGCAGCACGGCGGGGAGCTGGTAGCAGAGTGATTTGCCGCCGCCGGTGGGCATGATGGCCAGAACGTCGCGTTGCTGGAGCAGCGAGCGCACCACACTCTCCTGATTGGGGCGAAACTCATGAAAACCAAAGACCTTGCGGAGAGTGTGGAGCATAATGTAATGGCCGATTCAGCTTTTGTTGTTGCTTTTGCGCCAGGTGCCAAGATAGAGCGCGACGAGCCGGGCGCCGAAGCGCAGGATTTCAGTGTCGGTAAGGATGGAGAGTATCTGGCCGGTTATCCTGCCGGGGTTGTTGCGCAGCCATTCGTTGCGGTAGAGTGCGCTCATCAGGGTCTCCATGGAGAGGGAGCATGCACACTCAACCAGTTTGTCGAGCCTGATCTCCGGGCCGTCAATGGAGGGCAGGGTTGCGCCCGCTTGCTGAGCCGTCATGGTGAGTACCCGGTTGGCGCCCCGCTCTTGCAGGGTGAAGGTGATGCTCTTTGTGCTTGAGCGGCGGATGCGCAGGGTGAGTGGCTGCGGCAAGGGTTTGCATGAGGGGAGCGCGGCCTGCTCTATCTCTCCATGCTCGTGCTCAAGCAGTCGCTGGAGGGCTTTGAAGATGAGATCGGTAATCTGCCCGGTGTTGAGGTTTTTGTTGACCCGCATGAGAAAACAGAGCTGGAAGAGGTCAATCAAAAAGTTGAGCAGCAGCTCCCTGGGGCTGTTGCGTTTCATGACGGAGCGGTAGCGGTTGAAGGCGATGTTGCAGTAGGCCAGCATATCGACCAGGGTGGCGCTCGTCATGGTACGGGTTTCGATGACCGGGCAGTAGTTGTTGTAGAAGTCCCAGTCGAAGGAGCAGATCTTTCCCTCCTCTTTGTACTCTTTGAAGATACCTGTGCCGGGGTAGGGTGTCATGATCATGAAGAGTGCCTGGCGGAGACCGAGCGAGCGTGCAAAGTCGGGGTAGACAAGGGTATCGTCGATGGTTTCGGTGTAATGGCCGATGATGAAGTACCCTTCGGCTCCGATGTTGTGCTCGCGGCAGAGTGTAATGGCCTTTGAAACATCGCCGAGGCTGTTTTTTTTGTTCATCAGGGCAAGGGTGGCTTCGTTCGGGCTTTCGATGCCGAGGCCGACTTTGCTGAGCCCTATTTGGTGCAATTTGCCCAGAATCCGTTCGGCCCGGACAAGATCTTTCGCTCTTGTTTCGGTCATGATGCGGAAGTTGGTCAGTCCGCGCTCGATCATGAGGTCGCAAATCTTTTCAGCCCGCCCGATGTTGGTCAAAAAGTTGGCGTCCCAGATTTTGAGCAGTTTTTTGTTCTTGGGATCGTGCAAGAGGGCGATCTCTTCGACCACATTTTCGGCACTGCGCCCTCTCCACCCTTTGTGCATCTGATCGTTGGCGCAAAAGGAGCAGCTCCAGGGGCAGCCTCGGGAGGTGTAGATGGTGTCGATGGAGTAGGCGTCACCTTTTTCGCCGTAACGGCTGGGGCGAAGGGAGCGCATGGGGAAGCGGATGGAGTCGATATTCTGGATGGTGGGCCTGGGTTCGGTATAGATGATAGCGCCATTTTCGCGGTAAGCAAGCCCTTTGACCGCTCTTGAGGGGCCATTGAGCACCAGTTCGCGGAAGGTCTCTTCTCCCTCCCCGATGACGACGACGTCCACACAGGAGAGTTTCAGTACCTCTTCGGGGAGCGCGGTGGGGTGAAAGCCGCCCATGACAACAAAGGCGCCGGCCTCTTTGGCTATTTTTGCGAGCCGTTCGGCCTGGTTGAAGGCGCCAGTCATAGAGGAGATGGCTACCAGGTCAACCGGCTTTTTTTTCAACAGTGCGCGGAGGCTGTCGAAAATCCCTTCGTTGTAGAAATTTTCGGGCATGACAATGCTTTCAACATCATGCTCGACGGCAGCGGCCAGGTAACAGACTCCGATACAGTCTGTAATGAAGCGGGGAAAGGGGGCGATGATGGTTTGGGGAGCCTCAACAAGACAGAGATGATTGAAATATGCCATATTGGTTGTAGACTTGAATCGTTGACAGTCTGCCAGAAGAAAGAGGAAAGATACATATTCTTTGAGATTTTTACTCTTTACAGAGCTTCATGGCGCATGAACTCCTTTTCAATGGGCGAAGAATGGATTGCCCTCTGTGGGTTAAAACAAAAATTCACGTATATTCATGTTAAATTATCAATCCAGTTAACCACAGCAAAAAAGGGGAATTTTTTATGAAGCCTTTAAAATTTTTGATGGGTGCGGCAATCGCACTTGCGGCCATTCAGCTTGTTCCTTATGGCCGTGACCACAAGAATCCTCCCGTCAGTGGTGAACCGAAATGGGATTCGCCTCGGACCAGCGAACTTTTTGGCCGCGCCTGCAAAAACTGCCATTCGAACGAAACCGTCTGGCCTTGGTATAGCTCTGTGGCGCCTGCATCGTGGTTGACCCAGTTTGATGTTTCTCTTGGACGGAGCAAATTTAACGTTTCGGAGTGGGGACGCACAACGGGTGAAAATGAGGGCGACAAGGCTGCTGGAGAGGTGAAGGAGGGTCAAATGCCTCCGTTTATTTATCTGCCTGCCCATCCGGAAGCAAAATTGACTGCGGAGGAGAAGGTTGAGCTGGCCAAGGGGCTTGTGGCGACCTTTGGTGAGGATAAACCGGGTGGTGCTAAGGGTGCCGTGAAGGGTAAGGATGGCGATAACGATAAAGATTGACACTCCTCTGAACCATTAAATTGAAGGGATTTTGCCATGACTCTTTGCAAATCTGCCATTGGGCCGCTGCTTCTTGCTGCGTTGTTGATCCTTTCTGCACCAGCATACGGAGCGTTGCGCTCCACAGATTGTGCTGACCTTCCCAAAGGGGCTGTGAAGCTCTCTTTTGAAGAGTTTTCACTGCCTAACAATGAGCATATGGGGATGGCGGGCCTTGGAGTGAGTCATAATTTTACTGAAAACCTCTCTCTGGGGGTGGGCTCCTGGATGGCGGTAAGAGGTGAGCGGGGTGGATTTATTACCCTTGGCATCAGCGGTGATCTTCACTACCCGATTTCGGAAACTCTTGGCGTTGAATCGGGTCTTTTTGTGGGGGCTGGCGGAGGACGCGGTGGCTACACGCTCAGCGGCGGAGGGCTTATGCTGCATACTCACGCCGGGCTTACCTGTGCAACGGGTTCCGTCGGGAGGGTGGCGTTGGGGGTGAGCGCGGTCGATTTTCCCAAAGGCGGCACGATCAGTTCGGTACAGCCTTATCTCTCTTTCACCATGCCTTTTACCTCTTTGCTGGAAAGCGGCTGGAGCCAACAGTCGCCTGATGATACCCGGCGGTGGAGGGTAGCACCAAACGTCCACTCTCTGGCGGTGGTTGTCCGTGGTTTGCGGGTGTCGCAAGGGGTCTTGACGGATACGGGTGGGGCCCAAGGGAACTTTACGCTGCTCGGCATTGAGTGGCGGAACTACCTGGATGAGAGGTGGTATGCCAAGCTTGAGACTGAAGGTGCCGCAGGGGGGAGCAGTACCGGGTACATGCAGATTCTGGCTGGCGGTGGTCTCCGTCTTCCCCTGGCTGAAAAACTCTCTGCCAGTGCCGATCTTTCGGTTGGTGGCGGAGGTGGCGGTGGGGTTGCTACGGGTGGCGGCTTGCTTTTTGACGGCTCGATAGGAGTGCAATATTTTCTTACCAGCAATCTTTTTGCCGATGTTTCGGGCGCCTGGCTGACGGCGAGCAAAGGGAGTTTTGAGGCGACCTCTCTTGCCTTCAAGCTTGGCTACCAACTGGGGGGCAAGAGCAGCAACCATCATGATGGAGCTGGGTCGGCACCTGCTGATGTGCGCATCCGTGTTGTCAACCAAACCTATCTTCAGGCTTCAGACTTATGGCGCAGCCATCATGCCGACCAGAGGGTCGATAACCTGGGGGTGCAGATTGATTATTTTCTTGAGCGCGACTGGTATGCTACCGGCCAGGGACTTGCCGCATACAGCGGTGATGCGGGGGCTTATATGACCGGTCTGATTGGTGCGGGTTGCCGGAAAAAAATTGATAACCATATTTTTTTGAATGGTGAAGCTCTTGGTGGAGCTGCTGGCGGCGGCGGATTGGCCATGGGTTCTGGCTTGGTATGGCAGGGCAACATCGGTGTCGGTTATGAAATTAATCCCTCACTCTCTGCGCTGGCGACTGCTGGCCGGTTGCAGGCGGTAAACGGTGACTTTAAAGCTAATGTGATTGGGCTTTCGCTGAATTACCTCTTTAAATATCATCCAGAACAGTAAACCTGTCCCCCCGGTACGCTGGGGGGTTTTTAAACAATGTGCTTCATGAGTTTTCCGATGTTTTCGAAACGTGCAATTCCTTCCGCCCAGAACTACCCGCTTCATCTGCTTCTTTTTCTTTTGACCGTAATAACCACGCTTTGGGCGGGAGCTTTCTGGGGTGGCCATGCGGTCAGCGTCACCTCTCTTCCGCTCTTTATCAGCTCGCTTACTCCGGGGATAGCCTATTCTGCCTCTCTCCTTCTCTTTTTGACCGTTCATGAGTTTGGCCACTTTTTTGCGGCACGGCGCCATCGGGTGCAGGCGACGCTCCCCTATTACATTCCAATGCCTCCTCTCCCCTCTCTTCTCAGCCTTGGCACAATGGGTGCGGTGATAAAGGTAAAGGAGCGGATTCCGGGCACAAACTCTCTTTTTGATATTGGTGTTTCGGGGCCGATGGGCGGGTTTGTTGTTTGCGTGGGGCTGCTGGTTTATGGTTTTATGAATCTTCCGCCGGTTGAGTTTATCTCTGCCATTCATCCTGAATACGCTTCGCAGGGTGGCTTGCAGGCCCCGGTGGCGGCGGGCACCCTTGTGCTTGGCAAAAATCTGCTCTGGATTGGCCTGGAGTATATTTTTGAACCAAAAAACCTGCCCCCGATGACGGAGGTGTACCACTATCCCTTTCTTTTTGCGGGCTGGCTTGGTTCACTTGTGACGGCGTTGAACCTGCTTCCGGTTGGCCAGCTCGATGGGGGCCATATCAGTTATGCCCTCTTTGGCCGAAAGGGACATGCCATCGCTGCACGGCTCTTTCTCCTCTTTATCATCATTCTCGGCTTTCCCTCGTTTCTGGAGCTGCTGCTCTCCTGGCTCAAACCGGAGGCGATTGCGCTGATTCCGCCGGAGATGCTGCAGTGGTCGTGGCCGGGGTGGATGTTGTGGTCGCTGATTCTTTCGCGCGTTGTGGGCGTGAACCATCCTCCAACGGTGCATGACCATCCCCTTACTGCGGGAAGAACGCTCTCTGGATGGGTGGCCATTGCGATTTTTGTTATCACCTTTACGCCGGTACCATTCGGAATGACCTGATGATTGATTTCTCTGCGGGGCCACTCATTATGGGGATCCTGAATACGACGCCTGATTCGTTTTATGATGGCGGGGTGTTGCACCAGGGGACTGGAGGTGTCGACCTTGACCGGGCGCTCGATCATGCCCTTGCGATGATTGGGGCGGGGGCTTCGATGATTGATATTGGAGGCGAATCTTCGCGGCCGGGTGCGGCAAAAATTTCGGCCCGTGAAGAGATTGAGCGCACCGTGCCGCTGATTGCCCTGTTGCGCCAGAGAAGCGATGTCGTGATTTCAATCGATACCTTTAAGGCGGAGGTGGCCGAAGAGGCGTTGCGGGCAGGAGCTGCTATGGTTAATGATATTTCGGGCTTTACCTTCGACCGCGATCTTCCTGCGGTATGCCGCAAATACCGGGCGGCGGTGGTGTTGATGCACACTGCGGTGAGGCCGGAGTTGATGCAGTGGAGCACGGCGGCTGAGCTGGGAGAGGAGGATATTATACCACGGGTGAGCCGTTTTTTGGCGCGCTCCATTGCACTGGCTGAAGAGCATTCGATTGAAGATATTATTATTGATCCAGGTTTTGGCTTTGGCAAGAGCGTTGCTGAGAATTTTCAACTGCTTGATCGGCTTGATGCGCTGCTTGCCTTGGGGCGTCCGATTTTGGCGGGTGTATCGCGAAAATCATTTCTTGGCCATGCCATTACTCCGCCCGGTGGTGAAACCCCGCCCCCATCTGAACGGCTGGCCGCTACCATCGCCGCACAAACAATTGCCCTGTTGCGTGGCGCCGCCATTGTACGTGTTCACGACGTCGCTGCGGCCGCCGCCACCGCTGCCGTAGTCCGCGCAACCCGAAAATCAGTGTAGGGGCAAAGGAGTGTTCTTTGCGGGTTTGATGGAGAGGATTATTAAACTTCTGAAAAAATTTGAGAATAACACCCAATTCATTATTGTTACGCACAACAAAAAAACCATGGCCTCCTGCCAGGCTCTTTACGGGGTCACCAGGGAGGAGGAGGGGGTATCGCGACTGATTCCCGTACGACTTGAAAAAATAAGAATTTGAGAGGTTCGCAAGAGATGCCATGCTGAAGAAACTTGTGTTATTTGATATTGACGGGACATTGCTTACGGTGAACAAGATTAATCGCCGGGTGCTTGTTGATGCCTTGAGGGAGGTCTACGGCACCCCGGGAAGCGCTGAGACGCACAATTTTTGTGGCAAAATGGACAGCGTTATCATCTATGAGGTCTTACAGAGTGCGGGCCTTGGCGAGGATGAAATCAGTGAAAAATTTGAGCGCGTCAAGAGCTGCTATATTGATCTCTTCCGCCAGTGTGCCCGAGCTTCGGATGTTCGCTTGATGGTAGGCATCCCTGAACTTCTTGAGGAGCTTTCAGTACGCGGCGAAGTGATGGTTGGCCTTTTGACCGGAAATTTTGAAGAGTCGGGACGCCATAAGCTCCTTCTTCCTGAAATAAATCACTACTTTCCTTTCGGTGCCTTTGCCGATGACGCACCGAGTCGCAATGAACTGCCTGCGGTTGCGGTCGAAAAAGCGCGCCAACTGACGGGAAAAACGTTTGTTGACCACGATATTATCATCATTGGCGATACGGAACACGATATTGCCTGTGCCAGGGTGCTCAACGCAAAATCCATTGCCGTAGCAACCGGCAACTTTTCAACCCAGGAGCTGAAGAAACACCATCCCCACGTTTTGTATGAAAATTTGGGTCGAACGGATGTTGTTGTCAATGAAATCCTCTACTCCTCAATCATTTAACTGCTCTTTTATGAAGACCTACCGCCGGCAAATACGTGAAAAGATTTTACAGGCACTTTATACCATTGAAATCCGTGATACAGACATCGACTCTGCGGCGGGCTGGCTTTTGACCGAGGAGATTTTGGCCGATGCCAATGCCATGAAGTTTTTCAATACGCTTTTGAAAAACATCAAGGAGCATAAAGAGGAGATTGACCTCTATATTGTGAAGCATACCTTTAACTGGGATATGAGCCGTATTGCCATCATCGACAAAAATATCATCCGCATGGCGCTGACGGAGATTCTCTACTGCGAGGATATTCCTCCCAAGGTCTCGATTAATGAGGCGATTGAAATTGCCAAGAAATTCAACAGCACCGACAAGAGCAGCAAGTTTGTGAATGGTATTCTTGATGCCATTTACAACGACCTCAAGGGTGAGGGGAAGGTGCATAAAAATGGACGGGGACTGATTGACCAGTCGGTGGCCAAGCTTCAGAAGGCCGAGAGTGAGACCGAGAGCCCGGAAATTGAGAGTTGACGAAAATTGCGTTTCTCAATGAGGTGCTTGGCGCGGCGTACCCAAACCCTAAAAGCGAGCTCTGCTACGGCTCCCCTTTTCAGTTGCTTGTGGCCACCATTCTTGCGGCCCAGGCAACGGACAGGCAGGTCAATGTGATTACCCGGGAACTCTTTGAGCGTGCGCCGGATGCAGAGAGCATGAGCCGACTGGAGCTTGAGGAGCTGAGAACTCTTGTTCGCTCCATCAATTACTGCAACACCAAAGCGAAACATCTTTTTGAGACGAGCCGAATTCTGGTTGAGCGCTTTCATGGCGAGGTACCCGGCACGAGGGAGAAGCTTGAAAGCCTGCCAGGAGTTGGCCGAAAAACGGCAAACGTTGTGCTGAGCAACGCCTTTGGCCTGCCGGTCATGCCGGTCGATACCCATGTGCACCGGGTCTCAAACCGGATCGGACTGGTTCAGACCAAAACGGTGGAAGAGAGCGAAAAAGAGCTTATGCAGATCATTCCCGAAGCGTTGGTACTCCCCTTTCATCACTATCTGCTGCTGCACGGTCGTTACACCTGCAAGGCAAAAAAGCCTGACTGTGCGCACTGTTCGGTCAGCCCTGTCTGCGACTACAGCGCCAAAAGCTAACCCAGTTCCACTTTACGATCGACGGCATAGAGCCACTCGCCTTCGGGACGGTGGCGGTTGCCTGCCCAGAGTTCGAGCGTGATCCCTTTGCCCGTTGAGAGCGGAGAGGTGAAAATTTCGACCTGGTAGAAGAGTTCATCGAGCAGGTCGTCCCACACTTTTTCGAGGGGAACCTCCCCTTCAGCGTAAGCCGCTCCGGGAGTGAGGGTTTGGGGCACGTCTGGCTGAAAATAGTCGCTGATATAGATAAAGCTGTCGGGCATCAAAAAGCCGCCCCTGAAGCTTCCTCTGGCCCGTTTGACACCGGGTACTTCAATCCAGAATTCGAGCAGGGTGTCCAAGGTGAGCTTGCCGTCAGCAGCAAGTTTTTCGATGAGTTGTTGTACGGTCTGGCGGATGAGCGCTTTGTTCTGCTGAGTCAGCTCATGCATGGTGAAGTCGGGGGTATGGTCGCGCATGGTGAGGTATTGGGTTATTTTTTTAGAGAGGTAGCTCCGCTGTCTGGCGCTGGATATGACGACTCGCAAAATTCGATAATGCGGTTAAACCATGCGTATAACTCTGGCGTAGCCTTGGTTAGCGCTGTGAAAAATTCGGAGAGTCGTTGTTCATTTTCTTCATACTCATGATTAACTGCGTTTCGCAGTTCACGAATCAGTTTCCAGTGATCAACCGTATCCAGAATACCGAGTTTTTCCATATACAGAAGTACGAAACTGAAGGGCTCGGTGCTTTGCTCTTCTTCACGGGCTATGGCACGCATGATTTTTCCCAAATGCTCCTGAAACTCACTGAATCGCACCCGAAAAGCCGCAAGTGTTTCATGATGTGCCGGTTGCAATTGGTGCCAATCGCTTATTGGCATGAGCAACAGGGTCTGCTCAAATGAGTAGTCGAGATAGTTGCGCATACGGCGCAAATGTTCAATTTTTTTCCAAATCAACTGCACGTTTGCACTCATAGCCTTTCTCCCTGACTCTTGGCAATTTTGGCAATGATTGAGTTCTCTGCCGGGTGACGAACAATCAAGTCAACCGGCATATCGAGGCTCTCTTCAAGTGTGATTTTGCAACGAATTTCGTCGAGCAAGGTGTGATACGAAGCTTCAACATACAGGTCAACATCTCCACCTTTTTTATGATCATCAAGACGTGAACCGAAAAGCCAAATGACGGCACCGTCACCCAAATGCCGATGTATCTGCTGGCAAATCATTTGTGATTGAAATGGACTAAGACGCATAAGCCTGTGAGAGATTGGATATTTGTTGAAGTTCTTCCGATAACTCTGTTGTGTTAGTCATGCACGATCACGTTAAAATATCGACTTTTGTCATTTCAAGCGTCAGCGAAAAATCTTGATTATAGTGCTTTAAGATTTCTCCTCACCTCGTTCGTCGAAATGACAAGGTGATTCATCCCGCCTGTATAATAAACATTTTTTTGCTCTGAATAATCATGCGCCAGAGCATGGTAGTTGTAATGATATTTGTTGGCCGGTGAAGAGAGCTGGCCTGAGGCCTCGGACTGAATTTGCGATGAAGAGGGTGCTGGTGGTTTGCAGGTCGTGGAGGGTTATGACTTTTTCAGCAGCGAAGGGGCGGGTGGCGATGAAGTTGCTGCGAAAAATACCGTTAAGAATGCCGGAGTGAAGCGGGGGCGTCAGGAGTTGGTGACCTTTGCGGAGAAAAAGGGTGCTGATGGCTCCTTCGGTCAGCTCTTCGCGCTCGTTCATAAACAGCACTTCATCGTAACCGCTTTGACGGGCGTGGGTGAGGTAGCGGTCGTAGAGATCTCTTTCGGTGGTTTTGTGGTGGAGCAAGGGGTTTCGGGAATCGGTTCGGTGCGCGGCTATGCAGAGGCGGAGCGTGGTGGCGGAAGGCTGCACCTCGATGGGCTCATGGCTGACGCGGAAGCTTCCCTGCATGGTGAGGGTGAGCTTTACCTTGAATCGGGTAGCGTTTCGTCGCAGTTCCTCTTCGAGAGTGCTGAGGAGCAGGACGGCAGTGGCTGTGTTGCAGGGAAAGCCAAGTGTTGTCGCCGATGCGGCAAGCCGCTGGAGATGCTCTTCAAGCCAGAGATAGCTTCCGTTCCAGAGGATGCTTTCGAAAAGACCAAACTCTTTATGAACACTGCTGACGAAATTTTTTGCCGCAAGATGACGTTCCGACAACACTTCTGCAAAATCAGAGTGTGAGGCTCCAGAATCAAGAATTTTTGCCTTGAGCTGGCACTCCCGGTACTCTTCTGCGGGGTTTGAGTCCCAGACAATGCCTCCTCCTGAACCGTAGACTCCTTTGTTTCCTGTCAACTCTATGGTGCGGATGGCTACGCTGAAAACCATGTCACGATTGGGGGTGATATAGCCAATGGTGCCGGTATAGATGCCTCTGGGTTCCTCTTCAAGGCTTTGAATGAGCTTCATGGCGTTTATTTTGGGCGCTCCGGTTATGGAACCGCAGGGGTAGAGTGCCTTGAAGAGCTGGTAGAGCCCAACATCAGTGCGTTGCTCACCGGAGATGGTGGAGAGCATTTGGTGGAGGGTCGGCCAGCTTTCGGTGGCAAAGAGCTCCCCTGCTTCAACTGAACCGGGCTTGCAGATCCGTCCGAGATCGTTGCGCAAGAGGTCTACAATCATGAGATTTTCTGCCCGGTTTTTTGGGCATTGCCCAAGCCCCTCTTTGAGGATGTTGTCCTCTTCTTGAGTGCGGCCTCTTGGTGCAGTACCCTTCATCGGCATGGTTTCGATGAAGGAGCCGCTGCGCCGGAAAAAAAGTTCGGGGGAGAAGGAGAGGATAGTGCGCTCTCCACTCTTGAGAAATGCGGTATATGAGGAGGGTTGTGCGCCTCGAAGTGCGGCAAAAAGTGCCGGTGCCGCGCCATTGAAGGTAAAGCGGTAGCGCCCGGTGAAGTTGACCTGATAGACATTTCCTGCCTCAATCTGCGCCCGGATGCTCTCAATTTTTTTGCCGTACTCTGCCTGGGAGTGGTTGAAGGAGAGATTCTTGAGCGTGAGAGAGGAGAGGGGGCGCGCTTCGGCAAAAAGCTCTTCGACCTCTCGGGCAGAAAAGCGCTGTGGTTGAGGGTAGACGCCGAACCAGCCAAGAGGTGGCGCCGGAAGGGTGGTGGCGCGGTCGGCAAGGCACTCTTCAAAACCGTAACCGGCCTCATAAGTGAGCCAGCCAGCAAGAAAAAAGCCCTGGGCAAGCTTTTCCTCAAGCCTCAAAAAAAAGCTCTCAAGCCCGGAGAGGGTGGTGAGCGTCACCACCTCAATCGGGTCGGAGAAGAGCAGCGCACCGCCCTGCGGCTCTTTGCAAAAGGCTGACTCAAGCCAGAACGACCCTTCGCGCGAGAGGGTGACGAGGCATTGTGACGTCAGGGTGCGGTCGCGCATGGTCGGAATTACTGATTACTTGATTACTGATTCGCTTCGATGGTAATGGTTTTGTCGAGAACGGTTTCGAGCCAGGGTTTCAGCAGGTCGGCGGCCCAGATTTCAATGTCGGGCTCGCAACGGCTTTTGAGGCGAAGCGTTATGTTGCGCTCCTTCAACTCCACACTGATTTTCTGGATGTTCTTCCGGTGGCCGCGTTCAAGACCGTTGGAGATGCGCAGCATACCGGAAAGCACATCAACAGCCCGTTTATGCGCTGGTTTGAGCAAACTATAGGCTGTATGGCGCTCCGAGGGGGGAGATTTGCGGTGATAACGGACAACGTGGGCAATAATCTCAATCTCCCAAGGGGAAAATCCGCGAAGCTCTCCGTTGAGAATGATGTACTGGCCGTGTTTGTGATGGGATGAGATGGAGATAAATGCGCCAACGTTGTGGAGCAGTGCGGCGTACTCAAGCAGTTCGCGGTAAGACTTTTCGAGATGGTGGAGGGGTTCAAGCTTGTCGAAGAGCTGAAGTGTGAGCCGGGCAATATGCTCTGCATGGTCACACGTCCAGTTACATCGGAAGCCGAGTTCATAAACACTTTCGCGACGGATGTCGAGTTCATCGTCTTCTCCCCGCCTTATACCCGAAGCAATGCGATGCTTGAGATAGTGGAGCACCATACCCTCCCGCAGGGCTGAATCGGCAATCACAATCTCCTGCAGATTAAAGAGTTTGAAGATCATATCGACAAGAATAAGCCCCGGCACAATGAGATCGACCCTTTTTTCGTCAAGGCCTGTCAATTTTTTCCGTTCGGCGCCACCGAGCGGAATGACTGCCTGGTAAAGAGCCTTAAACTCCTTGCGGGTGAAGACGCTGTTGTTGAGCGACGTTTCATTCTCCCGGCCATTCATGGAGCTGATCATGCGGGCGATGTTCTGGGCCGTGCCTGAAGAGGCGATGGCTCTGCTCACCTTGAGTTGGGAGGCTTTTTCGACGGCGGAGACCATCTCGGCTGAAAAAAACTGTTCGAGAAGATGGATGTTGTGCGTGCTTATCGGTTCCGAGGCAACGAAGCGCTCACACATTCTTGCTACACCGATTTTGCGGCTTTCGAGCAGTTGTACCCCCTTCTGGTTGACGAGCACAAACTCGACCGAGCCGCCGCCGATATCGAAGAGAAGGTCGGCGCTCTTGCCAATCTTCACGGCACTACGAACTCCATAGTAGATAAATTCTGCCTCCTCCCTG
Organism: uncultured Chlorobiaceae bacterium; assembly: GCA_903838025.1. Taxonomy (GTDB): domain Bacteria; phylum Bacteroidota; class Chlorobiia; order Chlorobiales; family Chlorobiaceae; genus Chlorobium. The sequence goes on along the minus strand of CAILXB010000054.1, from coordinate 1,349 downwards.
CCGGAGATCACCTTGACCTTCAGGCCGGTCTCCTCGCGGACACGGCGGAGAAAATCGTCCTGGTTTTTTGCTTCGCGAATGGCACTGGTAGCGAAGGCAAGGATATTTTCCTGCGCTACACCATGCTGCCGGGCAAGAACCAGAAAATTTTTCAACGCGGCAATACCTGACTGCATTGCCTCTTCGTTAAGCATTTTTGTGGAGATGCTGCCGCGACCAATGCAGATCATATCCTTGACACGATCAATCTCAACAATCCCTTTCTGCGGGCTCTCTTCAACAATAATCATGTGGAAGGAGTTGGTGCCGAGATCAATGGCGGCAACCCTCAATTTTTCACTCTTCATGCCTGGCTGGTTCAAAATGCTCTTCATTAAGCGAGGCAAAATACAAGTTTTGCTCTTGAAACGGAAAAAGAGTTCTACGGACTGGATTGATGACCGGAAAAAAAAGATTTCAGTGTATATTCAAGCCTGAAATTGAACGGCGAAGGTAGTTTTATTGACTTTTTTTATTTATGGAAGAAATTGACCGGCTTGAACTTCGCTATGAAGTTGCGCGAAAAGCAATTCATCTCTCGTCACTCTCTATTCCAGTGATTTACTGGTTTATCAGCCAGGAACTTGCGCTTCTTTTGCTGGTGCCTCTTTTTTTGGGTTTTTTTCTGATTGACCTGCTGAAAAATTTTTTTGCGCCTGTTTCGGTCTGGTATCATAAAACCTTTGATTCGATGCTGAGAGCGCATGAGCTCAAACTGACAAAAACCCACCTGAACGGTGCGACCTATATTATGATGGCCGCACTTCTTCTGGTGCTTTTTTTTCCGAAAATTATTGCGGTTACCGCTTTCAGCCTGGTGGCGGTTTCAGATACTCTTGCGGCCATTATTGGAAAAAGTTTTGGAAAGCACCGGTTTGGGCAGAAGAGCGTGGAAGGAAGTGCTGCCTTTTTTTGCTCTGCACTTGTGGTAGTCAGCATTGTGCCTGGCCTTAACCTCTTTATCGGTGTGATCATGGCCGTAACGGCAACGCTGACTGAGGCTTTCGTGGTGCATATCGGGGAGTTCAAGATTGACGATAACCTTTCGATTCCTCTTGCCAGCGCAATGGTGGGGACGCTTTGTACACTCCTCCCCTTTTTCCGGTAGTTTTCCTCTCTCAAAAATGATCATGCACACCACCCTTACCGATTCAGTTGAAGAGGCCGCTGCTATTTTGAACTCGGGCGGGATTGTGGCATTTCCAACGGAAACGGTTTATGGCCTTGGTGCTGGTATCTGCTATCCGGAGGCACTGCTCCAGCTTTTTCGAGCAAAAGGGCGTCCGGCGGATAACCCGCTGATTGTGCAT
>CAILXB010000053.1 GCA_903838025.1 uncultured Chlorobiaceae bacterium | reverse complement strand
GAGGGCAGGACATGCCCTTTCAGCCTGTCAAGTGAATGGTGCTCCAAGGCCATCAGCAGCAGGAACTCGCCGAAGCGATCAGCACCACGGGGTGTCTGACGCAGTAGGAATCCTCGTCCTTTAGGGCGAGGAGGATGTCAACGCAGGCCGCACCGTAATCATGGCTCGCTTAAGCAACTCGACAATCTCATGAACATGTGACGGACACGGTTGAAAATCGCGGTAAATTGTACCACCTTTCTTTTTGATTTGAGCAGTTTTACACTTGCACCCACTCAAATAAAACTCGTTGCCGAACTGAATCCAACCGTCTTTCTCCTTGCCGAGAATCTCGTAAAGAAGAGCGCCGGTCTCATCCGTCATGCGGATAGTAAAATGGGTCTTCCAATATGCTGCTTTCTTCCTATCCCGAATCAGGATTGCCACCAGAGCACTTCTCAATTGATCGTTAGTCTTTTGGGACACTCCCTATTGACTCCATCGGTCCAACATTAATAAGGTTGATCAGCCTGAACAGCGGATTTATGAATGGTAAATTATATAAAACACAACGTCCACACACATCAAAACGCATTTAAACTCAAAGAGAGCTATGCTGATACTACCCTCTCGCTCACGCTCACACCAAAGATGGAATGAGCTGCCAACTGATTACTGGACGTATACCAAGCGGAAGCCAATTGTGATGTTCGGGTTTCCGGGGGCGAACTTGTTACGAAAAGCCGACTGACAACACTTAGCTTCGTTGAACCAGCTCCCCCCACGAATCACAAGAGTCAAACAACTACTATCATACCAACTACCCGTCCATTCCCACACATTGCCAGTCATATCGTACAACCCCCACTCATTCGACGATTTTTTTCCTACAGGATGGGTTTTTTTGCCAGAATTTGGACCATACCAGGCATATTTTCCCAAGAGCCTTGCACTATCACCAAAAAAGTATGCCAAACTAGATTCTGCCCGGCAGGCATATTCCCACTCAGCCTCAGTTGGCAAGCGGTAGTGCTGTTTGCCGGAAAGCGTATTGAGTTTTTGTATGAAAGCCTGTACATCATCATGTGAAACTTTTTCTACAGGCAGACTTTCACCCTTGAAATAACTTGGGTTGTTTCCCATAACGGACTTCCACTGTTGCTGCGTAACTGGATACTTGCCCAGATAGAAATCCTGATCAATCTTGACCTCATTCGATTCCATTCTGAATGTGCCAGCAGGAATCGGGCAAAACTCAAACGATATCTCCCCACCTTGTAAGCCGCGTATTTTTATTTGCCTGAACTGCTCTTTGGAGCTATCGAATTCTGCAGCGCGTTCCGTCGTATCCTGTAATGGTTGCTCCATCGGACTATCGAGAAGAGCTGGTTGAGAACAACTGACCAATCGAAAGCCAACGAAGTTGTACCGGCGACCAGGGGGGCCGTATCCTTGATGAGCGGACAGACAGTCCTCGCTTCCGCTGTCCCAGCCCCCGCCACGAATTACAGGGCGCGAATGAGTGCCATCCCACAAACTGTCACTCCACTCCCATACATTTCCTGCCATATCAAACAAACCTTCCGGGGTTACTCCT
>CAILXB010000052.1 GCA_903838025.1 uncultured Chlorobiaceae bacterium | reverse complement strand
GCGTTTTGGGTACAACGGCACCATCCTCTACCGCCTGTGAAATGGAGTAATGGGGCTCAATCAACTCCCCAAACCTGCTGAAATTGTTTTTTTCCTTTTTCAACAACGGCGTGCCCGTAAAGCCCAAATAGCAGGCATGGGGAAACATCTGCCGCATACGGGCAGAAAATGAGCCAAACTGGGTACGATGGCTTTCATCGACGAGAATAAAAATATCCGGGGAGTCATCCTGATATCTCTTTACCGCAAAAGCCTTGTCGAACTTATGAATGAGTGTGGTGATAATTCCGGACTTTTTTTCAGCAACCAACTCCAGAAGATTGCGGCCCGAAGTTGCCCTTTCAGCCTCAAGTCCGCAGGCAGCAAAAGTATTGCCTTCCGTCAAAATGCTTGACACGATTCAGTGTGGATTTGACCACAAAATATTGCTGATAACGGGCAATTTTTTTCAGCCCGCCATCAAACACGGTAAACTTCCAGGCCAGCTCAAGCAGCCGCTCCTGTCGCTCACGAAGCGCTTCAGACGGAGAAAGATATTCATAGCCCATCGCCACCAGCAACAGCACCGCCGGGATTTGAGAGGTCATTATGTCGTTTTCCCTGATCTCGGCGAACTCGGCAACATGGGCATATTTTTCAACCTCTTTGCCTTCGCTGTAGACCCGCATGATCTTTTCGACCTGTTCTTCGGAAAAAGTGTTCTGATTTTTGCCGGATACAAACTCCCGACTGGCATCAACAAAGAGCACCTCCCTGCATGACTCCCTGTGTCCGCCTTTTTCCCTGGAGCGATCAAACACCAGTATGGCAACCGGGATGTTGGTGGTTGGAAAGAGATTGCCAGGCAGCCCGATGACCGCATCAAGCAGGTTCTTTTCGATCATTTTCTGGCGGATACGCCCTTCAGCAGCTCCCCTGAACAGCACTCCGTGCGGAACAACCACCGCAACGCGACCCTCTTTTTCAAGTGCTGTTTCAATCATGTGACTGATAAAGGCCCAGTCGCCCTTCCCTTTGGGAGGAACCCCGCGCCAGAAGCGTTTATAGTGATCGTTTTCGGCATTTTCAGCACCTCATTTGTCGAGCGAGAATGGTGGATTGGCCACAACGCAATTGAATTTCATCAGGTGGTCATTTTCCACCAGAAGAGGGCTGTTCAAAGTATCGCACCACTCGATGCGGGCACTGTCGAAACTGTGGAGGAACATATTCATGCGGCAGAGTGCCCAGGTGCTGCCGTTCGACTCCTGACCAAAGAGCGCAAAGTTCCGGTCACCGACCACTTTGGCCGCCTGTACCAAAAGTCCGCCGGAACCACAGGCTGGATCACAGATACGGTCACCGGGTTTGGGGCTGGCGAGTTTGGCCACGAGTTCGGTCACTTTAAGCGGGGTAAAAAACTCTCCGGCCTTTTTGCCTAAATCAGAGGCGAAGCGCTCAATCAAGTAGATATAGGTGTTGCCAATAACATCTTCTGAAACAAGGCTTGGCTTCATATTCAACTGTGGCTTGTAAAAGTCTTCCAGCAGTTGTTTCAGGCGTCGGTTACGATCTTTGGTTTTGCCGAGGTTTGCTTCGCTGTTAAAGTCGATGTTGCGGAAAACTCCTTCGAGCTTGGCTTTATTGGACTCTTCAATGTGATCAAAAACAATATTGATCAACTCGCCAATATTGGCCGCCGCCCTGCGCTCATAGAGGCTGTAGTAGGTGGCCGGGAACTCGTCGAGCACAATCTCTTGGCCGCTCTCCCTGTTTTTTTCGGTCAGTCGTATAACCGGGAGAACAAAGCGCTCACGCTCCATTTTTCGGAGGATTCTGGCATCATCATCACCATACTGTTTCTGATACGTGTCGTAATGATCCTGCCAGACGTCTGAAATGTATTTCAAAAAGAGCATCACGAGGATGTAGTCTTTGTACTGTGCCGGATCAACCACACCCCTGAAGGTGTCACACGCTGCCCATGCCGCATTATTGATATCCTTCTGATCAATCTTGCTGCTCATCCTTTATTCTCCTTTTGCAAACTGCATTAATACCATTGAAATATAGTGCTTCCGTTTTTCAGCAAGTACACTGAGCAGAGCCTGTTCACGAGCGGAGAGCGCGGCCAGCTCAACAATATTTTTTTGACACTCCAATGAAGGCAAGAGTACCTCCAGATCTTCAAGTATCTCTTTGCTGATCATCTTCTGAGCCGTCCCTATCGCCCTGCTTGTCAAAAACACCTGCGCTTCCCGCTGGCTGAGATACCAGTTCAGATACTCCGGCAAAACCCTGTCATATTGTGTAATCCTGATTCTTATCAAAGGAGCTGCAACAACTGCTTTTCCTGGATCATCAAGAAGAATCGACGAATTGCTCACAAGACCACGCGACCGGAAGACAAGATCTCCCCTACAGGCAAGGTGGTGGTTCTTAACCATATCCAGATCGGTCTTAACCAGTCCATCGCACCCTACCGTATTGTCAGCAAGCAAATCTTTCATCTGAATGACCGCTACACCACCATCTTTCGATACCTCAAGACGGGAACGGAATGAGTACCCCATCTGTACCGTCGCTATAGCGACGGTTTTTGATCCAACGGGAGGTTGCCCTTGCCGCAGGTAAGCCCTACTGTTCATCGAAATAGTGGAAAAGCCGAAAAAGATGGTAAATAGTCTAAAGTAATTGAGCCTTTTTGCTGACAACCCATTTTCGATGGTATTATCATGCTTCAAATGAAACAAGCCGCTCTCAAGGCTCTTGAAAACCTTCGCGCAGCAGGAGAAATTCCTTTTGTCTGGCAAAGTATGGAGGAGCTTGAAAGCAAAACCAATGACGTTGTATCGCGCTTTCTTGATGAACGATTCAAGGTATCAAAAGAGTTGGGTGGAGGCTTTTGTATGCCTGAATTGCTCGACCGGCTGATGCGTACCTCCGAGAGCGAGCGTATGGACGACCGGGAACTTCCCGAAATCGAAAAGCTGGAAATGGTGAAGGCGCTTGATAGGCAAAACGAGATGTTGCATCTCTACCCCCGATATGTGGCCATGCTGTTATCACTGCTTGATGATGCGATAAAAGGTGGAGAGCCGATGGTGAAAGTACTGGAACTGGCAAGCGGATCGGGAGGGCTGGCGATCGCGCTGGCTGAAGAGGTGCAGCGAAAAAATCTTCCTGTTTCTGTTACCGGTTCAGATATCATCCCGATATTTGTTGAGGAGGGCAATCGTCTGGCGGCAAAAAAACAGCTCCCTCTCAGTTTCCGGCGTCTCAATGCCTATGATCTGTCGGAGTTTTCTGCAGGCTCATTTGAGCTTATGGTGCTCTCTCAGAGCCTCCACCATTTCACCCCTGGTCAACTTGCCGTCATGATTGCGCAGTCGGCAAAATGTACCAAAACAGCCTTTGTTGGCATTGATGGATATCGGAGCATTTTGCTTGCTGGCGGCGTCCCGCTGATGGCAAGCATGCAGGGTATCGCTTCATTTGCTCTTGACGGCCTTACCTCTGCCCGAAAATTCTACAGCGAAGTGGAACTTGATATCATTGCAGAGATCGCCACAGGCAAACGAGACCATAGTGTAACCTCTTCATGGCCAGTGAGCATTCTTACGATTCGCTTTGATGGCAGAAAACCAGACGCCCCTCAATTTCCATGAGAGGCTCTTCAAGGAAAGCATGAAAAACCGCACCGTAATTCCCGGCTTTATTATGACTGAGTCCGGGCTTTTTTGTATGTTCCTGCATTCTCTTTTACATCCTGTTTACAACTCATCGGAACGGATTCTTGCCAATGATAGATGAACAGGTGGTTGATGCATTCATCTTGTGATTTGTGTGGCACAGAAACCATAACGTAGTATAAAAAAGGGTACTGCTATGATCATCAAGCAATTGTCGGTTTTTTTGGAAAACAGGACTGGCCGACTGACCGAGCTAACCGGCATTCTGGCGGACAACGATATCAACATCTCGGCATTCAGCATTGCCGATACGGCTGACTACGGCATTCTGCGCATGATTGTCGGACGGCCTGAAGCGGCGGCTGAAATATTGCGCAAGGCAGGATTTGCGGTCAAAGTGACCGAAGTTGTCGGAATGATTATCCCCCACAGGCCTGGCGGTCTGCACAAGGCGCTGCAACTCATTTCGGATAACAACGTCGCGATTGACTATATGTACGCTTTTGCCTCTGGAGAGTGCAAAGCAACGGTGGTCATCAGGGCGGAATCGCTGAAAAAACTTATCGACGTCCTGCAGGAGCATAAAATGGAGTTGCTGCAGGAGGGGGATGTCTATCAGGTATAAAAACAATTCATCATGCCAAGGTTTTCAAAAGCTGTATCGTCACTTCGTTCTTCGGAAATCCGCGATCTCATGACACTCGCGTCGAGGCCGGACATCATCTCCTTTGCCGGGGGAATGCCCGGCAATGAGCTTTTTCCCGTAGAGGAGATTGAAGAGCTTTTTCGCGGGCTCGATCTGAAAAAGAAACAGGCGGCGTTTCAGTATGGCCCGACTCCCGGCCTCCCCTCACTGCTTGAGTCGCTCGGCGGATTCCTTGAAAAAAAGGGATTGCCCGTAGAGGAGAACCGGCTGCTCATCACCACCGGCTCCCAGCAGGGGCTCAACCTGCTGGCCAAAGCCTTTATTGACCCGGGGGAGCCAGTCTTGGTCGAAAATCCCTGCTTTATCGGGGCGCTCTCGGCATTCCGTGCGAGTGAAGCGGAGCTGAGAGGGGTTCCAGTTGACCGCGAGGGAATTTCGATAGAGACGCTACGCCAGGAGATAGACCAAAAAGAAAGAGCAAAATTTCTCTATATCACCCCCTATTTTCACAATCCGGCAGGGCTGCTCTATTCGACCGAACGCAAGGAGCAGCTTATCAAGGCGCTTCAGGGAGAGAATATTCCGCTCATTGAGGACGATGCATACGGCGACCTCTACTTTTATGAAGAGGATCGCCCGCGACTTAAGCCGATCAAGGCGATCAATCCAGAGGGGATCAATGTCTGCTATACCGGCTCCTTCTCAAAAATTCTTGGCCCCGGCCTGCGGCTTGGCTGGATGCTTGTGCCGGAAAAAATTTATCAAAAGTGCGAACTGATCAAGCAGTCCGCCGATGCCTGCTCACCAAGCTTCACCCAGGTACTCGCAGATGCCTTCATCCGTTCCGGCCAGATCTATGGCTATATCGAACAGGTGCGGCAGGAGTACAAAAAAAGGGCAGAGGCCATGGCGGCTGCTCTCAGGGAGTACCTGCCGGGCTATGTAAAGTGGAACGAACCACGAGGAGGATTCTATATATGGCTCACCCTGCCAGAAGAGGCCGATGCAACCCGAATCATGACACTGGCGGTCGAAAAGGGTGCGGTCTTTGTGGCTGGCAAAACATTTGATCCCGCAGGAAAGCGCAACAATTCCCTCCGACTCTCCTATTGCAACAACAGTCCGGAACAGATTGCTGAGGGTATTCCCATTGTCGCCGAAGCCATAGCCAAGTGCTGCGGGCAAAGCGGAAACGCATCACACTCTCAAGGATTGTTATGAAAAAGCTTATGAAACAACAACATACTTTTCGCTCCCTTGCGCGCATGACTGCGCTGGTGGTAACAGGGTTCATGGTCTGTTCCTCCGACGCAGTCTCCTGTCAAAAAAATACAAACCCTATAAGAATGGAACACCGCCTCGTCGAAACGGATAATAACCGCACGCTTGATATCCGCAGGGATGAAACCGTCAGAATAACGCTGCCGGAAAACGCAACAACAGGGTATCGCTGGACGGTCGAAAGTTATGACCGGCAGTTCTTGAGCGAGCTTCCCTCCGAGGCAAACTATCCAGCAACGACGGGTGTTGGCTCCGGCGGTGAAGTTACTTTCATCTTCCAGGCAAAAAAAAGCGGGACGAGCGACATCATGCTGAAACAGTGGCGCTCATGGGAAGGTGACTCATCGACCATTGCCCGTTTTCATATCCAGCTCCGGGAGGCTGATAACGCCAAACCCCGTAACTGAACCAAACCATCAAAGTAACCTGAAACCAGAAAAAGCTGCATATTCGTTGTTCAGTTTTATGGAAACAACAAAAAAAAACGTTAAATAAAAACACCCGAATCAACGAAACCGCACAAGCACCTTTATACGTTGACTAAAACCAGGAAAACCCCTCCATCCGACATAAATACCCCACAAATCGCTTACCATCTCCCTGAGCAGGGATGCTTTAAGGCTATACTGGGTCAACAAAATTAGGTTAATAACAGAAGCTATGAAACACAAGGCAGTTTTTCTCTTACTCATTACCCCCTTTTTTTTTCTTTTACAGCAAATATCTTTTGCTGCTAATAAAACATATAAAGCAAAGGATTTTGCTGACAACGGAATAAATTCTGATACACTTGACAGAGATCATGCCGCAATTTTTTGTCTTTATAACTTCCCGTCAGGAACGTTTCGTTCCCTCCCTGATATAGTAGAACCGAAATACGCATACGAAACTTTAATCAAAAAAGAAGGTAATATTAATAAATTGTATGCCGAAATGTTTTTGGTACTCAGGCAGATCAATAAAAAAAACAATAAACCCGAAGAAAACACCTCATTTAAATATGAGGTTTTGGACGATTATGTTAAAAAATATACACCATCAAAGACCGCAGATTTGAATCATAACACATCCCACATCCTCTTACGCAGCACAATTTCAGATTTATCGTTGAATGATATTAATAACGCACAGGGTGCAACCTTGGGATTGTCAAACAATAATCTTATAAGTGGACATGCTGCATGGAATAGCATGGGAGCCCTTGGCTATCTTGTTAATCCTCAAAACAGTGTCGCTAAAATTATACCAAATATTTCATGGGTGGTTGTACAAACTCAAGGAAACGCTCCCGAGACAACTACCGAAAACCTAACGTTCAGTGTACTGATAAACAAGTCGTTATACACTAACCAAGGCATGTTGGTGGGAGAAATAAAACCTTATTATCAGACTGATTTTCCATTTGGATACAAAACTTATGGCATTGAAACTTCCGCAGAAATTTTTGGCAAGTTTTTTGGCGATGATTTTCTTTCTTTTGGAGGATTTGAGGATATTCGCAAGCTTCAGGGCTTGCAGTATAAAATACGATTCGTTCCCAAGCTTAATTACAGCGCAACGAGCCAGGTCGATATTCATACATCACGAAAAGCCGGGGACAAATGGCTTCGTGCAGGTGGCCTGGCATCACTTGAGTTCCGGTTGACAAACCTGTTCGATATTGGAGCTTCTTTTGAAACCCTGCAAAACTTGAGTGGAAACGGCAATAGTGCTAATTTGTTCAGTCCCTATGTTACATATTGGCTACCAAGCAATAACAACATAGGAATAAATGCGACCTATTCTAAAGGGTCTGATCTTCAAACTGACAATAAAACAGATCAACTTACTATTGCGTTAACAGTAAAACTTTAATAAAATCATCCATGCATTTTTAGTAAAGGAAAATATATTTTTGCAAGTCTTGTGTGTAGGCACAACTCCCTGAGGAGACAAGTAATACACTTCATACTACAAGTATCGCTTGCGGATAGCGAGCTTGTCGATGCGGGAATAGAGCGTTTTCGGGTGCATGGCAAGCCGTTCTGCCGCCCCGCCGTCACCACTTACCCTGCCGTTTGAGTGGTCAAGGGCATCAAGAATCAGCTCCCGCTCCATCATGGTAACCTCTGTTTCAAAATCGTGCATGGTTCTTGCCTCTGCTGTTGTGGAGATCTCATAGCGTTGTTCAGGCCGGGAAAGCAGTGTTGAAAAATCAAGCGATGCCCCACCGGAAACAATAACTGCTTGCTCTATCAAGTGGGCAAGTTCACGGATATTGCCTTTCCACTCGCGGCTGATGAGACGCTGCATGTCGCTCTCCCTGAAGGGGCGAAGCGGCCTCGCGAACTCCCGCGAAAATTTGACGGCAAAATGGGCGGCAAGCATGGCAATATCCTCCCTGCGTTCGTTCAAGGGAGGGATAAGAAGAGGAAAAACGTTGAGCCGGAAAAAGAGATCTTCGCGGAATCGCCCTTCGGCAACCTCTCGTGCAAGGTCGCGGTTGGTGGCCGCTATGACGCGCACGTCAACCTTGATCACCTGCCGCCCGCCAAGCCGCTCAAGCTCACGCTCCTGAAGCACACGCAGCAACTTGGCCTGCAACTCCAGAGGGAGTTCCCCTATCTCATCCAGAAAAATGGTTCCACCCTCAGCCAGCTCAAACTTGCCGATGCGGCGTTCGATGGCCCCGGTAAAGCTTCCCTTTTCATGCCCGAAAAGCTCCGATTCAAAAAGCGGACCGGGCAAGGTGGCACAGTTAACCTTGATCAAGGCACGCTTGCTTCGAGCTGAAAGATTATGCAATGCACGAGCAAAAAGCTCCTTGCCCGTGCCGGTCTCACCCTGAATCAGCACCGTCGCATCGGTAGGGGCTACCTGGCTTACCCTACGCAGTACCGCCGCAAGAGATGCGCTTTTGCCAATAATCTCTTCAAAGTTATGCGCCGCCTTGATCTCCTCAATAAGGCAGGTGCGCTCCCCTTCAAGTTTGCGGCGCAGCTCATCAATCTCTTCAAAGGCGAGGTAGTTCTGAAGGGCAAGGGAGAGTTGGGGAACAATAAGGCTTATGGCCGTCTGGTCATGCTCTTCAAACGAACGGGAGGTATCGGAGATGATAAGCCCGGCACGACTGCCCGGAGTATCCCAGAGCGGAACCGTGAGCAGGGAGCAGACACCGAACCGCTCTCTGACCAGCGCAAGTATCCGGTACTCCTCCGAAAGCT
>CAILXB010000051.1 GCA_903838025.1 uncultured Chlorobiaceae bacterium | reverse complement strand
TCTCGATTCACCAGATTGAGCTTGAGATGCAGAATGAAGAGCTTCAGGATTCAAGGGATGAAATCGAGAGGGAACATAAGCACTACATCGATCTCTACGATTTTGCGCCGGTCGGCTATCTGACGCTTGCTCGAGACGGCACGATACGGGAAGCAAATCTTGCCATAGCCAGAATACTCTCTCTTGAGCGTTCGCGTCTGTTGGGGGCCCATTTTGGAAGCTTTATTGCCCTTCGAGACCTCACGGTATTTAAAAGCATGGTAGACAGGGTGTTCCAGAGCAGAACACAGGAACACTGTGAGATTATGATTGAAAACAATGGCACCAAAAATAATTCCAACAAACTCCAGCGAACGCTTCGGTTAGACGCCATCATCACCGATAATCTGCATGAGTGCCACCTCTCGCTCACCGATATCAGCAATACCCGGCAGGCTTTAGATGCTCTGAAAACGAAAGAAGTACAATACCGACGCTTGTTTGAAGCCGCACAGGAAGGAATTATGATACTCGACTACAAAAGCGGCGAAATCGTGGATGCCAATCCCTATATAGTTCATCTTATGGGCTTTTCCCTTGATGAAATCGTCGGTAAAGAGCTTTGGGAAATCGGGTTTATTCTGGATAAAGAGCTGGCTCAAAAGGCATATCTGCAACTGCAAACGAAAAATTTTATCCGTTATTCCGATTTACCTCTCCAACACAAGAGCGGCAAGGTAATTGACGTTGAGTTTATCAGTTACGTCTATAATGTCGGCGATGAACAAGCGATCCAGTGCACCATCCGTGATATCACTCACCAGAAACAGTTGCGGGAGTGTGAAAAGAGGCAATTTCAAAATGAAGAAAAGGAGAAACGGACGGCAGAGCTGCAAGAGAGCGAAGAGCGGTTCAGGAAAATGTTTGAGAGTCATGCCGCAAGCCAGCTTATCATTGAGCCGGAGACAGGCGCGATTGTTGATGCCAATCCGGCGGCAGCGAAATTTTACGGCTGGCCGGTTGAAGAACTTTGCAGGATGAAGATAGAGCAGCTCAGTATCCTTTCGCCTGAAACGGTAAACAAAAATCTGGTAAAAATCCGTACATCAAGGCAAAACCATTTTTTCTTCACCCACCGCCGCAAAGACGGCTCAACCCGCGATGTGGAGGTTTTCAGCAATATGATTGATACGACAAGAAAAACCCTTCTCTATGCCATTATTCACGATATCACCGAGCGCAAACGGCTTGAAGCGATCACCGCATTTCGACTCCGTATCTTCAAGATGATGGAGAACCATTCTGTTACGGAACTGCTCCGGACAACACTCGACGAAGCCGAGAAATTAACGGAGAGTTCGATTGGATTCTGTCAACTGCTCATGGATGACAAAACGGTACCCTCACTGGAGGTCTGGTCAACCAACTCCATCAAAAAAAACGACTTGATGAAGCGCTATAAGGGTGATCAATCACCACTGAACAAATCCAGTATATGGGCCGACGCCCTGCAGGGGAAAAAAGCGGTAATCCACAACGATTACAAGGCACTCATGAAGCTGCGAGAGATGCCCAATGAGCATACCGGCTTCACACGGACACTTGTTGTGCCAGTCCTGAAAAACAAACGTGTAATTGCTTTGATGGGAGTGGGCAACAAGTATTTCCTCTATGACGAAGATGATATTCGATGGGTGACTGCGCTTGCCGACATTGCCAATACTGTCATCGACAGCAAGCTGGCAAAAATAAACGAAAAAAAGACACTCGACGCACTCATCCAGTCGCAGAAAATGGAAATTGTTGGCCAGCTTACTGGAGGTATAGCCCACGACTTCAGCAACATGCTCTGTGTCATTCTTGGATATACGGAAATGGCTCTCCAGGAAGTTGAGCCTGAACTGCCGATCCATGCTGAACTTGAGGCCATCCACAATGCAGCAACACGCTCGGCCGATCTGAGCCAGAAACTGCTTTCCTTTGCCCGAAACAAGAGCGTGACACCAAAAATTCTTCCGCTCAACAGCATGGTGGAGGGAATGGTTAAACTGCTGCAAAGGCTGATCGGCAAACATATCTCCCTCATCTGGATACCCGAGAGCGAACCGACGAAGGTAAGGATCGACCCGGTTCATCTCGACCAGATTCTTGCAAACCTCTGTGTCAATGCACGCGACGCAATTGGAAAAAGCGGTCGTATCACCATCGAAACAAACCACATATATTTCAATCAGGCTGATTGCACCACTGGAAACAACAGAAAGAAGCCCGGAGAGTACGTGATACTTTCCGTCACGGATAACGGCAGCGGTATTGCAAAAAAAGATCTCCCCCATATTTTCGAACCCTTCTTCACTACAAAAGCGGCAGAAAAAGGGACCGGTCTCGGGCTTTCAATCATCCAGAGCATTGTCAAACAGAACAACGGCTATATCGAATGCGAAAGCGACCGAAAAAAAGGAACAAGCTTCAAAATCTATCTGCCGAGATATGAAGATGTTGATACATTGACGGAGAGCGCCCCACCGCCAGAGCTGGCTGTCAGCCATTCCAAGGCGACCATTCTCCTTGTTGAAGATGAACCCGATATCCTGATCCTCTGCAAGGAGATGTTTGAAGAAAACGGCTATACGGTTCTTGCTGCCGCGACGCCCACTGAGGCCATCCAGCTTGCCAAAGAGCATGGTGAGAAAATCAACCTGCTCCTGAGCGATGTGGTGTTGCCAGAGATGACCGGATGCGAGCTTTACAAAAAGCTGCTGCCAACCATCTCGGAACTCAAGGCGCTCTTTATGTCTGGCTACACCCCTGACGTCATTGCCAGTCACGGCCTCTTTGATGAAAAGATCGGTTTTATCCAAAAACCCTTCCGCTTCAAATCACTCTCTCTTGCCGTGCATGAAACCCTTGCCTCCTTACCCCACACTCCGCCGGGCAAACATGATGGCAAGGTTCCGCATTTGCCGTAACATCGTAAAAAAAGCGTATTTTCTCTTTATAACCCTTTCGCCTGCTGTACGCCTGCCGCTATATGGTGACGGGGTGATCGACGCCAAGGGCTGGCTTGGCTTTATGGAAAACCATACCTTTCGTTTGGCTTTCTGTTGTTCCCTGTTGAGGGAACTTTGTATATTTAAGGCAAAACCGTAACAAAAACTATGGCAATCCGCTTCCCATGAAACGATATTCTGTGCTGGCCTTGCTGATGCTCTTCACTCTCTGGAGTGCACCTGCAACAACGGAAGAGAGGAGCGTACAACCTGAAAATCTAACGGCACTTGTTGCTGCCGCAGTAACAAATAATCCGGAACTGAAGGCATCAGAATCACGCTGGAAGATGTTCGCAAGCAGGGTGAAGCAGGCTGGTGCATTTGAGGATCCGATGGTCATGCTCAAGGTGCAGAGCACGCCAGCACGCGACCCCCTTGTGTTCAACAGCGATCCCCAATCTGCCAAGGTCATCGGCATCTCTCAGCAACTCCCCTTTTGGGGCAAACGCGGCCTCCGCCGTGATGTTGCCCGCCATGAAGCCGACGCTTACCGCTGGGCCTTCGAGGAGCGCAAGCTGGAGTTGACGCGGATGGTGAAAGAGAGCTACTATCAGCTCTGGGCCGCCGACAAAGGGCTGGCGATTGTCAACAAAAACCTGACCCTTCTGAGTAACTTTATAACCTTGACCGAGTTGAAATACTCTGTCGGACAGGGTGCGCAGCAGGATATTTTCAAAGCGGGTCTGGAAAAGTCGAAAATGGTTGAGATGCAGATTACCCTGCAGCAACAGCGCAAGAGTCTGGAGGCAACCCTCAACTACCTCCTCTCTCGCCCGGGAGATACTCCGGTTGGTACTGTGCCCGATTTTACCCTGCCACCGCTCACGCTTTCGCGGGAACACCTGAACGCCGCAGCCCTTGAAGGGCGTCCACAGCTCAAAAGCCTTGGCAGCCTTAAGGAGAAGGCCGATATCTCCCGCCGTCTGGCACGAAGAGAGTTCTATCCCGATTTCAACGTTTCGCTGGAGTATATGATCCGTGACGCGGTTACAACAGAGATGGCCACCGATCCGGGCGACAACATGGTGAGCTTTGGCGTCACCTTCAACCTTCCCTTCAATCAGGGAAAAAAGCAGGCAATGGTGGCCGAAGCAACCTTCGAGAGCACAATGGCGGCTGAGGAGCTGCGAGCACTGAAAAACAGCATCTCCTACACCATCAACGAAACCCTTCTCCAACTGGAGCGTCGCCGCAAACTCATTGAGCTGTACAAGGGTGGCCTCATCCCCCAGGCAGAGCAATCCCTCCAGTCGGCACTTATCAGTTACCGGGTTGGCAAGGTCGATTTTCTCACACTTCTCGACAGCCGGATGAACACGTTCAACTACGAGCGGGAACTCTATGAATCGCAAGCGGAGTATATGATGAAGCTTGCGCAACTTGAAGCGGCAACAGGAAGCGATCTGGCGGCAATACCCGAGCCCAAACCACGATAATGAAAACCATGAAGCTGAATACAAAAATTGCCCTTCCCCTGCTGGCGCTTCTTCTTGCAATTGCTGCCGGTGGCGGCTGGTTCCTCTGGCAAAAGCAGCAACAGCCCGGCAAAGCAACTGCCGCAAAAGCGATTGCGCCGAAACAGCTCTACACCTGCTCCATGCACCCCTTCATCATCCGTGAGAAGCCTGGTCTCTGCCCGGTCTGCGGAATGGAGCTGATCAAAAAGATTCAGGAGAGTTCCACCGCCGTTGCTCAAAAGGTGGAGCAGGTTTCCCTCTCCCCTGCCCAGAGGGTGATGGCCAATGTCGCGGTCACGGAAGCTGCAACAGAGAGCCTGAACAAGGAGATCAACGCGGTCGGTATTGTGCAGTACGACCAGTCGCGACAGGCGCGGGTCACCGCATGGGTTGCCGGGCGTATCGACAAGCTCTTTGTCAACAGCGTCGGGGCGATGGTGAGCAAAGGGAGCCCGGTGGCAGAGCTCTACTCCCCCGATCTTGTAGCCGCCCAGGAGGAGTATCTGCTGGCCCTCAAAAGCCGCGACCAGTTAAAGGGTTCAACGTTTCCCTCTATCGCACAACAGGGCGAAGGGCTTGTGGCATCGGCTAAAGAGCGACTGAGGCTTTTGGGGGTCAGTGAAGCCCAAATTGCAAGGGTGGAAAAACGCGGCAAACCCGAGATGCGTTTGGCAATTTCCTCTCCGTTCTCCGGTGTGGTTATTGAAAAAATGGTGCAGCAGGGGCAATATGTTGCTGCCGGAGAGCTGCTCTTCAACATCGCCGACCTCTCCCGGGTCTGGGTTGAGCTGGAACTCTACGAAAATGAATTTTCCAATATCCGGATCGGCCAAGAGGTGGAGATCCGCTCACAATCCTCTCCCGGAAGCACCTTCACCGGCCGCATTGCCTTTCTCTATCCCTTTCTCGACCCTAAAACAAGAACCCTCAAGGCACGCATTGAGATGGCTAATCCCGGCATGAAACTCAAGCCCGAAATGTTTGTCAACGCCAGTATCAAAATCCCCCTTCAATCGGCCATTGTTGTGCCACTCACCGCACTCATTGATACCGGAAAGCGGCAGGTGGTCTGGGTTGAACACTCACCGGGACTCTTTGAAGCACGTCAGGTCGAGGTCGGGCAACGCAACAGTGAGAAAGTACAGATTCTCTCCGGCATCAAGCAGGGCGAAAGAGTTGCCGTCTCCGGAGCCTACCTCATTGACTCCGAATCCCAATTGAAATGATAGAGAAGATCATCGACTATTCCGCCCGCAACCGGGTTGTCATCCTGATGGTTTTCGGGCTTGTCATCTTGTGGGGAATCTGGTCAGTCTCTACCACTCCGGTTGATGCCATTCCCGACTTGTCCGACAACCAGGTGATTGTTTTTACCGACTATCCGGGCCGTTCGCCGCAGGTGGTGGAAGATCAGGTGACCTACCCGCTGGCCGTCAACCTTCAAGGGCTACCGCAGGTGCGTGCCGTGCGTGCCTCAAGCGCCTTCGGCTTCTCAATGATCTATGTCATTTTCGACGACAAGGCCGATATCTACTGGGCCAGAACCCGTGTGCTTGAACGGCTGAACTATGCCGCATCGCTCCTGCCCTCGGGCGTCGTGCCCACCCTTGGCCCTGACGGCACCGGTGTCGGCCATGTCTTTTGGTACACCATTGAGGGAAAAGGGTACGACCTTGAGCAACTCAGAACCCTTCAGGACTGGTTTGTGCGCTACCAGCTCAACACGGTGCAGGGTGTGGCCGAGGTGGCCCCTATCGGCGGTTTTGTGCGTGAATACCAAATTGATCTCGACCCCAACAAGCTCTTTGCCTATAACATCAAGGTTGGCAAGGTGATGGATGCCATCAAAGCCTCCAACAAGGATGTGGGGGGCAAGCTGATTGAACAGGCCGATGCTGAGTACCTGATCAGGGGGAGCGGATATGTCAAGTCGAAGGCTGATCTGGAAAACATCGTCGTCGGAGCCGACATGCGCGGCATTCCCGTCTACCTCCGGAACCTTGGTACCATCCAGATTGGGGGGGCCATCCGTCGCGGCCTGCTGGAGATCAACGGCAAAGGCGAGGCGGTGGGCGGCATAGTGGTGATGCGCTATGGCGAGAATGCCAAGGAGGTGATCGACCGGGTCAAGCTGAAAATTACAGAGCTGGAGAAGGGGCTGCCTCCCGGAGTCAAAATCAGGGTCTCCTACGACCGCTCCGACCTCATATCGAGAGCCATCGAGACGCTGAAGAAAAACCTGCTGGAGGAGTCGATCGTGGTCTCTCTAATCATTTTGCTCTTTCTGCTCCATTTCCGTAGCGCCCTCGTCATTGTGCTCACCTTGCCGATTGCTGTTTTGATCGCCTTTATCACCATGAAGCTGATGGGCGTGAGTTCCAATATCATGTCGCTTGGAGGCATCGCCATTGCCATTGGGGTGCTGGTAGATGCCGGTGTCATCATGGTGGAGAACTGCTACCGCCACCTTTCGGAGATCCCTGCTGAAGAGCGTGAGGCCAAACGGCTGGAGATTGTCATCAGTTCCGCAAAACAGGTGGGGCGGGCAATCTTCTTCTCCCTCCTCATCATTGTCCTCTCCTTTGTGCCGGTCTTCTTGCTTGAGGGGCAGGAGGGTAAGCTCTTTCACCCCCTCGCCTTCACCAAGACCTTCTCCATGATGGGGTCGGCCATGATTGCCATCACGCTGGTGCCGGTGCTGATGTACTACTTTATGCGGGGCAAGATGCGTCCTGAAAGCGCCAATCCAGTCTCAACCTTTTTCATCAGGCTCTATTCGCCGGTTATCCACTGGGTGCTGCGCTGGAAAAAGACGACCATCGGCCTCAACCTTGTGGCGCTGGCTGTGGCCGTGCCGCTCTTCATGAATCTTGGCTCGGAGTTCATGCCCCCCCTCGACGAAGGGTCGCTGCTCTACATGCCGGTAACACTGCCCAACGTCTCAATCACCGAAGCTAAACGGCTCATCGAAGTCCAAGACAAGATCATTATGAGCGTGCCGGAGGTTGAGCATGTACTCGGCAAAGTGGGCCGCGCCGAAACCTCCACCGACCCCGCGCCCGTCTCCATGTTTGAGAGCATCATCATCCTCAAACCCAAAGAGCAGTGGCGGGCGGGCGTCAAAAAAGCGGACATCGTGGCCGAACTCGACTCCAAACTGCAACAGACAGGAGTGCGCAACGGCTGGACGCAGCCCATCATTAACCGCATCAACATGCTCTCCACCGGCGTGCGCACCGACCTCGGCGTAAAAATCTTTGGCAACGACCTCAATGTACTCAAAGAGCTGGCAATTCAAGCTGAGGCAATTCTTAAGCCGATCCGGGGCTCTGCCGATGTTGTGGCCGAACGGGTGACCGGCGGCAACTATCTTGATATTGAGATCAACCGCGAGGCGGCGGCCCGGTACGGAGTGAGTGTCGGCGACATTCAGGATATTATTGAGACTGCCCTCGGTGGCGAGATGCTCTCCACCGCCGTTGAAGGGCGAAACCGCTTCCCCATCCGCCTCCGCTACCTGCGCGACTACCGCGACAACATGCCGGCAATCGGTCGCATTCTTGTGGGTAGTATGGATGGCGCTCAGGTGCCGCTATCCCTTGTAACAACCATGAAAATCTCCACCGGTGCACCGGAAATCAACAGCGAGGGAGGACTGTTGCGCTCACTGGTCTACCTCAACGTCCGTGGTCGCGACATGGGCAGCTTCGTCACCGAGGCAAAGCAGGTGCTCGAACAAAAACTCAAGCTTCCGGCAGGTTATTATGTTGCCTGGTCAGGACAGTGGGAAAACCAGATCAGGGCCAAAGAGCGGCTGCAGGTGCTCATACCTCTCGGAATGGTCATCATCTTCATCCTGCTCTACTTTACCTTCAAGTCGCTGCTTGAGGCTTCGATGGTGATGCTCTCCGTCCCCTTCGCCCTTGTTGGAGGAGTCTATCTGGTTTCAGCCCTCGATTATAACCTCTCGGTTGCCGTCTGGGTCGGCTTCATTGCACTCTACGGCATTGCCGTTGAAACGGGAGTGGTAATGGTCATCTACCTGCATGAGGCGCTCGACAAAAAGCTGCTGAACGGCCCCTGTACCGAACAGGATATTGAGGATGCTGCCTTTGAGGGTGCGGTGCTCCGCCTGCGCCCCAAACTGATGACCGTCGCCGTTGCCCTTCTGGGACTGATTCCGATACTCTGGTCAACCGGTACCGGAGCGGACGTCATGAAACCGATTGCCGCACCGATGATTGGAGGGATGATCTCCTCCGCCGTTCATGTGCTCATCATGACGCCGGTGATCTTTGTACTGATGAAAAAACGGGATTTGAAAAAAGGACGGCTGCACCATTCGGGGATGAAGCACTGAAAACTCAGTGGTTAGTGGTTAGTGGTTAGTGGTTAGTGGCCAGTAGTGATTACTGACGGCTTTTTTTAATGAACTGCAACAGCACAAAGAGTGTTATGGAAATTGAATCAAACCCCATGAAAATGAAAAGAATACTGCTGCTCACGATAGCACTTGTTGCCCTTGCCGCACCAGCCTCCTCTTTCGCCATTGCTGGTACAGAAACTTTTGCGGTTGGCTACACAAAAGCGCATGATATTGATCCAAAGAGCTTTACGGTCAAAAAGGGTGAAAAGGTGCGCCTTGAAATCACCCCTACCGATACCGCCACCGGTTGCATGAGCGAAATCATGGTTCCTGGCCTGTGGGATAGGCCGCAACCACTGGTAAAGGGCAAAAAGGTTGTGATGGAGTTTACTCCGCAAAAGCCTGGCGCCTACAAAATAACCTGTGCCATGGGCGTGGTGCGTGGCGTCATCAACGTCCGCTAACCCGTTGCAATGACCACCCAACGCTACAACGTCAAGGGGATGCACTGCGCAAGCTGCTCGGCCATCGTCACCAAAAAGCTTTCGAAGGTTGAGGGCATTAGCGGGGTCAATGTGAATCTGGCAACCGAGAAAGCGACGCTCGAATGTGACGGCAACGGCCCGACGCCCGAAGCACTTAATGAGCTTCTCAACAAGTACGGCTACTTCCTTGAGTTAGAGCCTCCCCCGGTGGCGATGCAAAGTACAGTTACTGATGCAACCAGCAAAAGGGCAGAAAAAGAGCAAGAACTGCACGACCAGCTCCGCCATGTGCAGTTTGCCCTGCCTGTCGCTCTGGTGGTTTTTCTGCTCATGATGTGGGATATCGGATCAATGGTCTTCCATGCGCTCCCGCATCTTCCAATCTCGATGGAACGGCTGAACATCCTTCTTCTGCTTGTCTCAACATGGACGGTCTTCCGCACCGGAAAGCCCTTCCTGCATGGCATTGTCATGTTTTTCAGAAGCGGAGCGGCAAGCATGGATACGCTGATCGGTATCGGAACCGTCACCGCCTGGTTCTACAGCGCACTCATCACGCTCGTCCCGCCGGTAAAAGCCTTTCTCCAAGCCCCTGACTCCACCTACTTCGACGTGACCATTGTGGTGATCGGCTTTGTTTTGCTTGGCAAATATCTTGAAGCGCGCTCTAAGATGAAGACCGGAGAGGCCATCGAAAAGCTGATCAACCTCCAGGCAAAAACAGCCCTTGTTAAGAGAGGAGGGAAAGAGATCAAAATTCCGGTTGAAGAGGTCAAAAGAGGCGACCTCGTCATTGTCAAGCCCGGCGAAAAGCTCCCGGTTGACGGCATAATTACGGCAGGCACCTCCTCCATTGATGAGTCGATGGTGACTGGCGAGTCCATACCGGTAGATAAAAAAGCTGGCGACCAGGTGATCGGCGGAACCATCAACAAGCAGGGCTCATTCACCTTCACCGCCTCAAACGTCGGCCCACAGAGTGTGCTGGCCCGCATTATCAGGATGGTTGAAGAGGCGCAAGGGTCGAAAGCACCCATACAGCAGATTGCCGACCAAGTGGCCGGGATTTTTGTACCGGTGGTGCTCGCTCTGGCCGCACTCACCTTTCTGATCTGGCTCACAGTAGGCTCCTCCTACCTTGGCTTTTCTGCCGCCCTCTCCTACGCCATCATGGGGCTGGTGGGCATTCTGGTCATCGCCTGCCCCTGTGCGCTCGGGCTCGCAACACCGACGGCCATCATTGTCGGCATCGGCAAAGGGGCTGAATACGGCATCCTTATCCGCAATGCCGAAAGCCTCGAAAAACTCAGCTCCGTCGATACCATTGTTTTCGACAAAACCGGCACCATCACCACAGGAAAACCGGAAGTCACCGATATCATTTCGCTCGACAAAGCAAGCAACATCAACTCCCTGCTGCAACTCGCGGCAACCATTGAGAACCGCTCTGAACACCCGCTGGCAAAGGCAATTGTTGATGCCGCCAAAAAGCAGGGGCTTACCCCCGGCGAAATCACCGATTTCAGGGCTCTCGAAGGTGTCGGCGTTTCGGCCCTCATTGATGACCGCCCTGTCAGCATTCGCAAACCGGCTCATCATGAAAAAATGATCCCTGAGCTTGCACGACTTGAGCGAGAGGGAAAAACCGTCGTCCTGATTGAGGAGAAGAGCATCGGCATCGGGTTGATAGCCCTGAGCGACACGGTTAAAAAAGAGGCAAAAGAGGCCGTTGCAGCACTGCACCGCAAAGGGCTCAAGGTAATCATGCTGACCGGCGACAACCCACTTGCAGCCCGCTTTATGGCTGAACAGGTCGGCATTGACGAAGTGATTGCCGAAGTGCTGCCTCATGAAAAAGCCCTCAAAATCAGGGAGTTGCAAGCCCAGGGCCGGAAGGTGGTGATGACTGGAGATGGCATCAATGACGCCCCCGCACTGGCGCAGGCCGATGTCGGCATTGCCATGGCTACGGGAACCGATGTCGCCATTGAATCGGCTGGTATTACCCTGCTCAAGGGTGACCTCAACAAGGTTGCCCAAGCCATCACCCTCTCACGCGCCACCATGAGGGTCATTCGCCAGAACCTCTTCTGGGCCTTCATCTACAACATCATCGGCATCCCCCTGGCTGCCGGAGCGCTATTCCCTCTCTGGGGCATCTTCCTCAACCCTGTATTCTCGGGGCTGGCAATGGCTGGAAGCAGCGTTTCAGTAGTCAGCAACTCGCTACGGCTGAAACGAAAGCGGCTGTAACGACAGGACAAACAAAAGGCCGCATTCCGCGACCTTTTGTTACTTTTCAAAACAACCTCAACTTATGCGCCAGCCATCATCGCTTCAATATCGGCATTGACAGTTCCGATT
This sequence comes from uncultured Chlorobiaceae bacterium, assembly GCA_903838025.1. Taxonomy (GTDB): domain Bacteria; phylum Bacteroidota; class Chlorobiia; order Chlorobiales; family Chlorobiaceae; genus Chlorobium. Next base: position 6,510 of record CAILXB010000051.1, on the reverse strand, counting down.
GGCTTGATGCCGAATTTTTCGACCAGAACAGCCGCGACATTGGGAGTCAGGAACTCAGGCAGTGTTGGTCCGAGGCGAATCCCTTTTACACCAAGAAAGAGCAGCGCGAGAAGCACGGTAACGGCTTTCTGCTCATACCAGGCAATATCGAAGGAGATTGGCAGATCGTTGATATCGTCGAGTTCAAAGACCTCCTTGAGTTTGAGGGCAATCACCGCAAGCGAGTAGGAGTCGTTGCACTGACCCGCATCAAGCACACGGGGAATGCCGCCAATGTCACCAAGTTCAAGCTTGTTGTAGCGGTACTTTGCGCAGCCAGCGGTCAAAATGATAGTACCTTCTGGCAAGGCGGCAGCAACATCGGTATAGTACTGGCGTGACGCGTGACGGCCATCACAGCCAGCCATCACCACAAAGCGCTTGATGGCGCCACTCTTGACGGTATCGACCACCTTGTCGGCCAGGGCAAGCACCTGATTGTGGGCAAAGCCACCGACGATGGTGCCATTTTCAAGCTCTTTTGGCGCCTGACAGGTTTTTGCCATTTCAACCAGAACCGAAAAGTCTTTCGCTCCACCCTCAGCACGTGCCGCGATATGCTTCAGCCCGGGATACCCTGCCATACCGGTTGTGAACATCCGGTTGCGGTATGCTTCGCGAACAGGGACGATGCAGTTGGTCGTCATCAAAATCGGGCCATGGAAGGTGTCGAACTCCTTGTCTTGCGACCACCAGGCACCGCCATAATTTCCTACAAAATGGGAGTACTTCTTGAATGCTGGATAGTAGTGTGCTGGCAACATCTCGCAGTGGGTATAGACGTCAACCCCAGTTCCCTCCGTCTGCTTCAGCAGCTCTTCCAGATCGCGCAAATCGTGGCCTGAAATGAGAATTCCGGGGTTTTTACCCACACCGGTGCTCACCGAAGTGATTTCAGGATGGCCGTAGGTTGTTGTATTGGCCTGATCGAGCAGGGCCATTGCCTTGACAGCGACACCACCGGTTTCGAGCACCAGTCCAGTCAGTTCATCCGCAGAAAGCTCTTTGGTAAGCGCCGAAAGAGCCTTGACATAAAAAGCATAGATCGTATCATCATGATAGCCAAGAACGGCTGCATGATCGGTATAGGCTGCAAGCCCCTTCAAGCCGTACAAGACAAGGCTTTTCAGGGAGCGCAGATCTTCATTCTCGCTGAGGCTTTTGATGCTCACCGTTGATGCCTTGGCCAGAAAATCCTCTTTTGAAGAACCACTCCAGCGAGCCGCATCATGATCAGGACATTGATCAAGCGAAGCATTCAGTTCGTCACGCACCGCAAGGGTTTTGCGGATTTGAGCAACAATGGCATCCTCGTCAAAATTGGTATTGGTCACCGTCACAAAGAGCGACTCGCTAATCAATTGCCCAACACTTCTCGACACGCTTTCCGCCATACCCTCTGCCGCCAGTGCAAGCCCCTCTGTTGCATAGACCAGCACATCCTGGAGCTGAGCCGTAGGTTCATCCTTTCCGCATACTCCGCGCACCGTACAACCTGTACCGTGAACGCTCTCCTGACATTGATTACAAGACATTCCCATCGTTCTATCCTCCAAAATTATATTGTTTCAACAATCCTCTTATTTTTTTGACCAAAAGCACTTTCCGCTTTGCGCAACAGCCAGTTTACCCTTCCTCCCCTTTTAAAGGTCGCTGCATGAAATACACAAAAATCACAACAAAACCGAAAAAAAATTCAACCGTTCACCCCATAGAGCTTATTCACCACAACCTTGCGTCACGCCATTTGCCGCCTCAAGATCCCGTATCAGTTTCCCGATGGTAAGTTTGTCAAATTCTTGGTTGACAACCTGCTCAATGCGCATGATCTCATGGCGAAGCACACATCTGGAACGGTTTGCGCAAATTTGCTTGCGGAACATACACTCCGACACCTGCACCTTTCCCTGAAAAACCTCAATCAACTGGGCTACGGGAATCTCATCAGGCTCTTTTTTCATCATGAAACCTCCCTGCGCCCCCTCTTTCGACACAATCAAATCATGGCGGATCATCTCCTGCAACAGGCCACGTAAAAACTGGTACGGAATATCCTGATCAGTCGATATGGTTTTTGCCGACACATACTCGCCCCTCTTCGATCCAAGCATCAAAAGCGCCCGTATCGCATAATCCGTTTTTTTGGTCAGTACCTTCATTGTGCCTCGTTTTAATTGATATCAATATAGTATCAGTTACATAAAAAACAAAACCTATTTTGTCAGAAAAAGGATAATCTGACAAACAGAGAAATATTTTATCAGGCTAAAACTTGCAAAAAAAATTGTATCAAATACTTAAAATTAACTATTTGATAACTTAGCACAACATACGGAAGAAGCCGTGGATATTTCTGAAACAGGAGGGTTTCACTCAAAAAAAGCTATCGAGGAAATTGATCGTTTTAAAAAGTGTCACGTATTGCATCACTACCCCTCCTCCAACTGAACGCTGAAAGAGGGGCAAACGCTGAGCAGCAAAATGATCATGCCTTGAATTCGCCGGTATTGATCCACTCGTTTTTAAGCAGCACCCACCAGTCTACAGCCAATCCTTTGAGCACATAGTCATAGGGCAACCAGCCATAACCAGCGCTGCCCCATCCTGTGCCCCATGAGTTTCGGATAAGCAAGGCCCCTTTGGTTTCGACTCCTCCGGGATTGGTATTTTTGATCTTCATATTGTCATCATACCCGACTGCAGCAATAGCATGACCACCAAGAATTTTTTCTCCGGCGGTCGGATACGGAATTGCTCCCGTTGCTGCCGCCTGCGATATTGAGTTATAGACGGTAAAGCCAAACATCGCTGGAATCCCTGCCGAAAGATTTGCCTTGATCTGTGTCAGCAGAGCATCCTTGGCCGTCCCTGTCGGGTCAAGGCGAAAATAACTTATCGCCTGGAAGCTTTGGGCAAAGGCGTAACAGAAGGCTGAGGGCTCCTTGTCAAAATCAGCAATTACATAAGGGAGGTACTCTTCCGGCGGCACACCAAAGAGAACGAGCGCCCCCATGGTTGAACGCAAAAATGCGCCAGTGTCACCCGTCCAGCGCAACAGGTTTCTTGTCGTCTTGTAGAGAAAAAGGCGGGATGCATCAATATGCTTGCCAAATGCCCTGCGCTCAAAATACTCGACAATCCCGACGCCTGCATGGGCTGTACACGCTCCAATCGACTCCTGGTTTTCAATTGGAGAGCACCAGGCCCTTAAATCGACGGAAGCGGGCACGGTCAGTTTTGCCGGTTTGGCCACCCCCGACTTTGCAAGCATCGCCTTGATGGAATCCCCCTGACCTAACTGCTTATGCTTTGAAGAAACTTCACCATGATCTGCCGTGTAATCCTTAAAATCAGGATAATCCGGCAACCACCCCATTCCCGATATCTCCAAAATCTGACTCATAGACCTCTCCATTTTTTGTTAAAATTTGGAAAAACAACCTCAACGCAGAAGATTTGCAAGCACTGAGAAATCAATATAACAGTACCACACAAATAACACGCAACTCACATATATTTCACACACTTTTTCAAAAAAAACAACAAAGTACGAGATCCCCGCCCCCATTGTCCATTGTCCATTCTCAATTGTCCATTGTTTTCCCTACCTTGCCTTCATTCCCTCTTCAACCGTTCAACCACTATGGTATGCGTCCAACCCTCTTCCGGAAAATACTCTCTGCGGCCACACTCATCCTGCTGCTTGCCGGACTCTCTGCCTGCCAGCAAAAGAGCGACAAGAGCCGCCAGGAACAGATCGTTATTGGTGTTTCGGCTGACTTCGACTACCTCAACCCCCTGCTCATCCAGCTCTCCATGTCACGCGAAGTATGCACTCTGCTCTACCCTTCGCTGGTCAAACCCTCCTACGACGAAAAAAAGGGGGCGATAAGCTTTTTGCCCAATACGGCCAAAAGCTGGGAGTTCTCTTCTGACGGCAAACAAGTAACCTTCAATTTGCGCGGCGACGCCCTGTGGGAAGATGGCAAGCGGGTGACCTCGCACGACTTCAAATACTCCTATGGCCTCTACAAAAACCCCAAAATTGCCAGTTCCCGGCAGCACTACCTTAACGACCTGCTGCTGCTTGCGGATGGAACGGCCGATATTGAACGCGCCGTGGAGACCCCAAACGACTCAACGCTGGTACTCCACTTCAGCAAACCGATGGCCCAGGAAATTGTACTTGATCACTTCAACGACCTGATGCCGGTAGCCAAGCATCTCTTCAAAAACTATGCCGCAGATGATATCCGCACCCGGGCCGCTGAAATACCGGTCTTGGGTGCAGGCCCCTTCAAGGTGAAACGGTGGGCTCGCCAGGAAAAGCTGGAGCTTGTCACCAGCCCCACCTCTCACCTTCCTCGGCCAGCCACTATCAAAACAATGGTTTTTGTGGTGGTGCCCGAATACACCACCCGCCTTGCCATGCTGAAATCGGGGCAGATCGACGCCATGATCTCGGCGGGCGGAATCAATCCCAAAGATATCAGCGAGCTGGCCAAAAGCTCTCCCTCCATTGTTATCAAACCTGTCAAAAACCGCTTTTTCGACAGCATTGTCTGGCTCAACATTGATGGCGAAGCGTGGCGCAACGGGCGCAAGGTGGTGCCCAACGCCCTCTTTGGTGACAGGGTGGTACGCAAGGCGCTCACCCTCGCCATTGACCGCCAATCAATCATTGACGGCTTCATGGGGCCGGAGCACGCCACCATTGTTAATACCTCGCTGTCACCGGCCTACCGCGAAATTGCCGACAGCTCGCTTGACCCCTATCCGTATGACCCTAAGAGGGCTACCGCTCTCTTGCGCTCAGCAGGTTGGACGCCCGGCCCCGACGGTATTTTGCAGAAAAACGGCAAAAAGTTCTCCTTTGAACTCGCGGCCCCGGTCGGCAACCCCAGGCGCAACTATGCGGCAACCATTGTCCAGCAGAACCTCCGCGACATCGGCATTGAGTGCCGCCTGAAATTTGACGAGAGCCTCATCTTCAACAAAAACCAGAATGAGTACCGCTACGATGCCGCCCTTTCAGGAATGGCTGCCGAAACACTTCCCTTCCAGCTCATCATCTGGGGCTCCGACTTTGCCCGTCGCCCCTTCAACTCCGCAGCCTTTCAAAACAAGGAGCTCGACACCATTATTGCCGAGCTGAGCCGCCCTCTCCCACCGGAGCGCAGCCTGGTACTCTGGAAAAGCTACCAGAAAATCCTGCACGATGAGCAGCCGAGAAGCTTCCTCTACTACTACGATGAGCTTGAAGGATTTAACCGACGCGTCAAGAATACCAATGTCAACCTGCTCTCCACACTCTACAACGCCTATGAGTGGAGCGTTCAATAAATTTTACTATATTCAACTACTTTTTTGCAAAGCAGTTAAAGAATTCTTGCCACCACCAGTGAAACTTATTGTTTTATGCCTCGTTACACACCCGAACAACTTGAACGGAGAAATGCCTCAGTCTGGACAAAAGTACAGGGAATCCTCGCCCCTATCCAGTTCGTCATGTTTCTTGCCGGCCTGACGGTCACCTGGCTCTACTATTCGCACAACGGCATCGACAACTTTGCATGGATCACTTTTTTTGTTACCCTCAAAACCCTCATGCTTGTCCTGATTTTTGTGACCGGCGGTTTTTTTGAGCAGGAGGTCTTTGGCCAGTTTGCCTTTGCGCCCGAATTTTTCTGGGAAGATTTCGGCAGCGCCATCGCAATGGTGGTGCATCTCTCCTATTTTGTCCTCTTTTTTATCGGTCTTGATGAAACCACACTTATCTGGACAGCACTGCTCGCCTATCTGAGCTATCTTGTCAATGCGGCACAATTTGTCATCCGACTGCTCCTTGAAAAGCACAATGAAAAAAAGCTCAAGCGGCAGTCGGCCTGACCACCCAAACCTTACTATGAAAGCAAAAGCCATTGTCTTCAGCGGTGTACGCCAGATTGAACTCTCTGAGGTGACACTGAAACCCCTCTCCTCAACCGATGTACTGGTTGAAACCTGGTGGTCATCAATCAGCACCGGCACGGAAAAAATGGCCTACAACGGCCTCATTCCCTCCTGGCCCTTCATCTTCCCCTTTATTCCCGGCTACGAAACCGTGGGAAAAATCATTCAGGCAGGCGACCATGTCAACCAGAATTTGATTGGCAAATTCGCCTACGTTGCCGGCTCCTTCGGCTATGAGGGGGTCAATGCCGCCTTCGGAGGCGCTTCGGAGTACATTGTCTGCCCGGTCGAGGCAATCACCGTGCTCGACAACATGGAGAATCCCCAGTCAGGCATTGCCCTGCCGCTTGGCGCAACCGCCCTCCACATTGTCGATCTGGCGCATGTTAAAAACAAGAAGGTGCTGGTGCTTGGCCAGGGTGCCGTGGGTATTCTCGCCGCCGAACTGGCACAACTCATGGGCGCCAAATTGGTTGCGGTAACCGAACCCAACAAAACGAGGTTACGCCTCTCAACGGC
>CAILXB010000050.1 GCA_903838025.1 uncultured Chlorobiaceae bacterium | reverse complement strand
CTCGGCGCCGTACTGTTGCTTCATTGCTTCTGGCCGGTCAAGGGCTGCTGCACGGCCGTCTACCATGATACAGAGGCGATCGCAATATTCGGCTTCGTCCATGTAGTGGGTGGTGACAAAGATGGTGAGTCCGCGCCCGGAGGCTTCATAGATCATGTCCCAGAAGCGGCGCCTTGTGACCGGATCGACACCGCCGGTTGGCTCGTCAAGAAAAACAATTTTGGGTTCATGCAAAATGGCGACGGAGAAAGCGAGCTTCTGTTTCCAGCCGAGGGGAAGCGATGCCAGCCTTGTATCAGCAACCGCCACAAGTTTGAGGGATTCAAGGAGCTGACGGCTCTTCTCCTTGATAGCTTGATTGGTGAGACCGTAGATACCGGCAAAGAAGCGAATATTCTCGCGCACGGTCAGGTCATCGTAGAGGGAAAAACGCTGGCTCATGTAGCCGATGTTCCTCTTTATTCCCTCTGCACCGGTGTAAAGATCAAACCCTACAACGGTGGCCTTGCCGGAAGTGGGGGCGAGGAGGCCAGTCAGCATTTTGATGGCGGTGCTCTTGCCTGCCCCGTTCGCTCCGAGAAAGCCGAAAATCTCTCCGCCGGAGATATCGAGTGAAAGGCTGTCAACCGCCACAAAATTGCCAAACCGTTTGGTCAGTTTGTCGGTATGAATCACCAGTTCACTCATAGGGCACCCTCTTCCGATCAAAAGTAAGGTCAAGGTTAAGAAAAAACTCACTCATGAGGCACTCCCCTGTTTCTCCTCCATGAGAGCGATGAAGGTATCTTCAATGCCGGGCTGAATGAGCGAAACCGCAAGCTCCATGAACCCTTCACTCTGAAGAGCAGCAATAAGCTCATCAGCGCTGACGAAGGGGCGATTATCAGTATAATGCAGGGCACTGCCAAAAGCGTAGACGGATGCGGCATAGGGAGAGGCTCGCAAAAAAGAGAGCAGCTTGCCGGTTTCGCTGGCACGGATGGCAAAGAGCGGTTTCGGAAAAAGGGTGGTGATGCCCGCAGGGGTATCGAGCGCAAGGATTTTCCCCTCCTGCATGAATGCAATCCGGTCGCAAAGTACCGCTTCGTCCATGTAGGGTGTCGAAACAAGAATGGTCATCCCCTGCTCCCTGAGGCGGCGAAGCATAAGCCAGAACTCCTGACGCGAGACGGCATCAACGCCGGTGGTGGGTTCATCAAGAAAGAGCACTTCAGGCCGGTGCACCAGCGCGCAGGAGAGGGCGAGCTTCTGCTTCATCCCACCCGAAAGCTTGCCTGCCCGCCTCGTTTTGAAGGGCTCAAGCTGGCTGTAGATGTCGCGGATGAGCTCATAGTTTTTTTCAACCGTTGTGCCAAAAACCGAAGCAAAAAAGCGGAGATTCTCTTCGACGCTCAGGTCAGGATAGAGTGAAAATTTGCCCGGCATGTAGCCAATGCGGCAGCGAAGTTCACGGTAGGAGTGCACCACGTCAAGCCCGAGCAGCTCTGCACGCCCCTCATCGGCCAAAAGCAGGGTAACCAGAATCCGTATCAGGGTTGTTTTGCCTGCTCCGTCCGCGCCAATAAGGCCAAACAGCTCCCCCTCACCGACCGCAAAAGTGATCTCCCGAAGCGCCTGAACCGAGCCAAAGCGCTTGCCGACACCGGCAACCACAAGAGCCTCTTTCATGATCCAGGTTTTGCGAGCAACCTCATCTCTCCGGGCATCCCGATTTTAAGGCGGCCATCCTTATTGTTGACCTGTACTTTGACGGCATAGACCATGCTGACACGATCATCCCTTGTCTGGATGATTTTCGGGGTGAACTCAGCCTTTGCGGAGATCCAGGTAATGCGCCCCTTGAGGCTCCTGCTGCCATCAATGAGCACCTCGACCTCTTCGCCAATCCTCACCTGCGGCACCTGTGCGCCACTGAGGTAGACTCTCAAAAACATGGTCTGGAGATCAGCAATCCTGTAGAGCGGCTTGCCGTATGAGGTGAGTTCGCCCCGCTCGGCATACCGGGTGAGCACTACGCCCTCAACCGGATTGCGCACAACGCTCTTACGAATCTGATCGTCGAGCTGGGCAATGCGGGCCTCCTTGGCGCTGATCTCTCCCGCAATGCCGGGGTTCTCCGTTTCGAGGGAGCGAATCTGCCGGTCGAGCACGCCAAGGCCATTCTGGATGGTCTCAAGCTGTTTTGAGGGAACGGCCCCCTCGCTCAGAAGCCTTCGGTAGCGCTCATCATCGCGCTTCAGGTTCCTTCGCTCCTCATGCAGCACCCCGATTCGGGCGGCAAGTGCCGGACGCCGGGAGGCAAGAGCCCGACGCTCCGCCTCCAGTTGGGTACGGGTGAAGTGCAGTTGGGTGGTATCGACAACAGCGGCTACACTCCCTGCCGCCATCCGACTCCCCTCTTCAGCATTCAGCAGCTCCAGTTTCCCGTTTGCTTCGGATGAAACAATAATCTCTGTTGCCTCAAAATTACCATAGCCGTCCGAGCGGTCACTCTGCTGGCAACCAGCAAAAGCAAGGAGGCAAAGCATACATAAAAATGGTGCGTGGCGCATAGTTGTAAAGTGTTTTCAGGCCAGAAGATGGATTCGGGTGAAGAGGTAATCGAGAGAATCTTCGTTCAAGACCACCCTTGAAAAGCCTGTCGAGCCGAGTTCCATTGGCCGGTTATCGCGGTCGCTGGTGAACTTGCGGCTCTGCTTGCCGTTATACCAGTAGACCAGCCTGATTTTGTTCCCTTCGATTTCAAGGGCCGTAATGCCCCGTTTTCCAATGGCGCAGCCGGAGTTGAAGATACTTGGAATGGTGAGGTTGTTGTAGAGACCGCTCCGGAGGCCAATTTTTTTGCCTTGTTTGTAGCACTCCTCAAGCTCAACTTTCAGTTCCACGATTTTTTGCTCGATCACTGCGCGTTCCTCACCATCGGATGCCGGATAAGCCCTGCACAGCTCCTCTATCCGATAATTCAGAAAATCCACCTTTGAGAGCGATTCAAAAAGGGGCCGATGGGTATGGCCTATGATGGAGACTATTTTCGCATTGTTGGAAAACTCATAAATCGACTTCTCGATGGCAAAGCGTCGTGTACTGTTGTAGGCGATGGAAAAACCCCTGATGCCGACCGGTTTTATGATGTAACGAATAAAGAGGACAACGGCACGACTGACCAATGGATAAGTCTCCCACAGAAGCACCGATGCCTGATGACCGTGAAAAAGCAGAAAAGTCTCCTTGCCATACTGCAACTTCAGCGATTCAACCATTGATGCTGCGAGCCGGTAGTTCCTCTCCTCAAGCAGCTCAGCGTCATGGTTACCGTATATTTTCCAGAAAAAACCGTTCTGCTGAAACTTCAAAAAAAGATCGTAGAGTTCACCCCATACCGCCTCGATGCTCTCAAGCGGAAACTTGAAAAGCTCCTCAACATCACCATTGAGAACAAGACTGTATTTTTCAGGCAAATAGTAGCTCCCAAGCATGGTTGTAACCAGTTCAGCGTTACGCTTGAACTCATCGCGCCTGCCGCCATTGCCTATATGCAGGTCGCTGAGAATCAGAACTTTTGAGGAGTTGTCCAAATTGATCGACCTTGCATTTTGCAGCAGTCGCTCAAGGTAGGGATGTTTTTTGTACTTGAAACTCATAATAGTAAAACCCTTCTTCCTGTTCTCCGGAGTGTTTGCCATCCCGGAGGGAAGGCGCACTTCTGATATACTCAAAAAAAGTAAACCCCGCAAGATTGAAGCCCTTCTGGGAACAGGTTATCACCCGGCCTCGACAAAAAAAAATAGATCTTCTTTTTAAATCGTGATTGAGGAAAAAGAGAAAAAAAAGCTTTCTTATCTTCCAGAACTCGACAAACAATGGCTCATCAATATTGACGCTGCACACATCTTGATCTCTCCAGAACGATTCCGAAAAATCCATACTATGCTGCTTCACCGCCAGCCGGACCTGACGGTTATCATGGATAACGTCAACAAGGCCTACAACCTGTCGGCCATTATCCGCAGTTGTGATGGTGTAGGTATCGGTGAAATACACGCGGTTTCCTACCGCAAATCAATCTATACCGAACAGAATGCTGCTGCGGGTGCAAGTAAATGGCTGACACTGCATCTCCACGCAGAGATTGCGTCGGCCTACAGAGCTGTCTCGCAGTGCGGTATGCAGATCCTTGTGGCAACGGGCAAAGAGGGTGCGCGAGATTTCAGGGAGGTTGATTATACCCGGCCAACGGCCCTTGTGGTAGGTGCCGAGTGGGATGGCATTTCAGAAGAGGCCATTCAGGGAGCCGACCACGCCATTACGGTACCGATGCTCGGCATGGTAGAGTCGCTCAATGTCTCGGTCGCCACAGCGGTTATTCTCTTTGAAGCACAGCGACAGAGAGCCGCAAAAGGGATGTACCGTCAGCCACGCCTCGATCCAGAAAGCTTTCAGCAATTGCTCTTTGAGTACACTCATCCACGCCTGAGCCGTGAGCTCCGCCAGGAGGGAGCGCCCTACCCACCCCTTGATGCCGAGGGCGCCATAAGCACCCCTCAGGGAACTGAAAGCGTCCGATAACTGTAGATAAATGCAATGGTGCCAAGCCTTGCGTTGAGCCCCATAACCGGTACAAGGAACATGCTCTTCCCCTCCGGAAGCGCGTAGGAGACCTGTACCGTCGCCCCAAGCTTCATTTGGGGGTAACGCAGGAGAAAGGAGCTTCCCTGCAACTTTCGATCGGTCGATACTATAATCGTGCCTGAAGGATCAAGCAGCATAATCACACCAAACTCTTTGCGCTGGATCAGTTCGTTGAAATAGTCATCAATCTGATCATAATTGGCACGCATCAACTCCTTGCGCACCGACCAGGCCAAAGGCAAAGTGAAAAGTTGGATATTCTGCCGCTGCAAAACCACGGAGCGGCTCTCGGCAAGCTCCACAAGCTCTTTCGCCCGCAGCTCTCCCTGGTAGCGGGTCAAAAAAATTCCCCCGACAAGCAGCGCAAAAACCAGAGGAACGGCAATCAAAAGAAGGCGTCTCCAGAAAGATGGCTTTGGCTGGCGGGTTAGCACGAAATCATTGCTGCTCTTCATTTGTCGATGATGATGAGGTTAACTCAGCAAAACGGTTAAGATAAAATGCCTCTTTTTCCTCCATCACGGTGCGCCCTCCGGGTGACTGATCATCATAGCCGATAAGATGCAGTGCTGAATGGATGGTAACGCGCAGCAGTTCCTGCTGAACATCAACAGCAAACCGGGCAGCATTCTCCTTGACCACATCGAGCGAAATATAAAACTCGCCATCAACCACACTCCCCGTGCTGTAGGGGTAGGTGATGGTATCGGTAGGATAATCGTGGCCAAGAAACTCGCGATTGATGCGTTGTATCATTTTGTTGCCACAGTAGACGCCAACGATTGATTCAACCGTGCACCCCTCCGCCTCCATCACGAGACGCAGAACACGCTCAATCAATTGCTCCGGAATCTCTTTTTTGGTGGTATTATGGATTTGCAGCATCATCCAGGAAGGGTTTGTGATGAATTGATAAGGGCATCAATATGCTTGATCTGATTTTTGCGCACCCTGAAGGTAAGTTCGACCTCTTCATCCAGATAGCGCTTGTCGATCACCTCCGTATGCTCGTAAAGGTAGCTGATGAGCTTGTAGTTGGAGACATGGACGCTGATTTTGCGTTCTATATACTCGCGGGCAACCTGCTCGCCAATCATCTCCTTGAGCAGCGCAATATTGATTCCCTTGATGGCTGAGATAAAGATCGCATCGGGATATTTATCGCGAATTTCCTCCAGACGCACAGGGTCTTCAACCGCATCAATCTTGTTAAACACCTCAATAATGTTGTCGTGCTCAACGCCAATCTCCTTGAGGGTCTCGCGGACAACCTCTCTCTGATCCTCAAAACTGTGATGGCTGATATCAATGACATGGAGCAGAAAATCGGCCTGCAGCACCTCATCGAGGGTCGATTTGAAACTCTCGACCAAGGTATGCGGAAGTTTGCGGATAAAACCAACCGTATCCGAGAGCAACACAAGCTTGTTGATGTTCAGCTCCAGACGGCGGGTTTTGGTGTCGAGTGTGGCAAAAAGACGGTTTTCAGCAAAAGCTTCAGCCTCGGGACAGAGGACGTTCATCAGGGTTGACTTTCCGGCATTGGTATAGCCTACAAGAGAGACTCGCGGAACGGTTTGCCGCCCACGGGTCTGGGTATCGTGCTGCAGCGAAACCTCCTGAAGCTTCTTTTTCAAGAGGGAGATCCGGTTGCGCACCAGACGGCGATCGGTCTCAATCTGGGTTTCACCCGGCCCCTTGTTGCCGATTCCCCCCTTCTGTTTTGAAAGGTGGGTCCACTGCCCGGAGAGACGCGGTAGCATATATTCAAGCTGGGCAAGTTCCACCTGCATCTTTGCCTGGGCTGACTGTGCCCTGATGGCAAAAATCTGGAGGATCAGGCCGGTACGGTCAATCACCTTGCACTCAAGCGTCTTCTCAAGGTTTCTTGCCTGGGCGGGGGTTAGATCATCATCAAAAATGACAAGATCAATCTCCTTCTCCTTGACAAAAATGACAAGCTCCTCAACCTTCCCTTTTCCGATGCAATAGGCCGGGTCACGCAGTTTTTTGTCCTGTATGAACGACTCTACCACATCCGCTCCGGCGGTATCGGCAAGAAAAGCAAGCTCATCAAGGTACTCCTCAACAAGGGTACGCGGTGTTTCGGGGGGGGAACAGAGGCCAACCAGAATGGCCTTTTCCCTTCTGTTTTCAGGGGGAACAATATTCAACGGTACAGTAATAGATTACGTAAATATTTGAATGATAAAGAGCTGCAACTTGGCATGTTGCTATATTACAACCAT
>CAILXB010000049.1 GCA_903838025.1 uncultured Chlorobiaceae bacterium | reverse complement strand
GTACTGTGTAGCATCAAAATGGCGGTCAGTCGCCGCACTTTTTTCTTCAAGAGCGTAGAGCTCGTTTTTGGCAGTCATCAAGTCCTGACTTGCGCTTGTCACCAAGGCCTTTTCCACAAGCCCCTCCTTAAAGAGTGCGTTGAGCCTATCAACCCTTTCTGAAAGTGAAGCAATCGTTTTTTGAAGAAAAGCCTGACGTTCTTTCTGGTGCACGCTTAAAAATTCAGTTTCAGATCGGGCGGTTTCGACAGCCTCACGCAGTTCTGGCTGCTCTACAACGCCAATGACCTGGCCTTTTTGAACCACGTCTCCACCTTTTACCGTAAATTGTTTTAGGACTCCATTCGTCCGAAGATAAATGGCGTCAATAGAGCCGGTCACCATCGTTATTCCTTCACCTGGTACCGTTACCGGAATTTTGCCCATAAAGCCCCAGACAACAACCGACAAAAGCAAAATCCCGCCTGCAAGCAAAGCAATCCAGCCGCGAGCGTCTGTAACCGACATCAACCGATCAAGGTCATCAGGAGAACTCAGCTTTTTAAGCGCCTCTTTTCTGAATTCAAGAGCCATATAAAGGCACCTCTAAAGGTTTAGGAGTTAAGGATGAAAAAGAAAAAGTCAATCTCAACTCTCCTGTGAGAGAGCGGTTATTTTAGGCCGAAGTTTTTCTTCCAGACTCTTTTTTTCTGAAGTGATATCGCGAAACTCCGGCTTATTGTCGGATTGGATTCCGGGACTTAGCACGGCAGCGCAGATCTCTTTGCTCCGCAATGCATCGCTATATGCTTCCAAATAGGTGGTGAGGTTGTTTTTGTAAGAGGAGCAGAATTCAAGCCCATCTTCCCCGAACTGCTTGGCCCGAAGCCGCTTGTTGGCGCAGCCGCCGCCACAAATCGATAAGACGCTGCACTCCCGGCATTCAGCGTTGTTATAAGCGTCAGAACCGATGGAGTATCGGGCCTGCAAAACAGGGTTAGTAATTGGCTCTTTTTCATGGATGTTGCCGATGACCATGTCAGCCTTGCCAACATCCTCCCAGCACTGGTAGAGTTCACCATGGGGGCCTAATACAAAACCCTGATGGGATGTGGCTACGCAAATGCTGTCCCGGTTACCTGAAGGGTAGAAGTTTGCCGAAGGAGCCTTGCTCTTGCAGCGATGCTGATCGAAGGTAAAGTCTGTCCACTCCTGGAGGTCAAGACTGCTGGAGTGCTCGTAAGAATGGTCAAGGCTGGTGTTGACATGGCCAGCATAAACCATGAGTTTCTTGCCCTTATAGCGCTCAAGAAGCTCATCCTGCAAGCCAATAAACTCATCCCGGTTGGTTTTGTCAACATTGACGCGGATAGCACAAACCCCTTTGTAGTCAGAGTTCATTAAGTTATCAACGTTTGAAATAATGCGCTGAAAGGTTGTACCGCCTCCAGCCAACACCCGCCGGGTGTCGTGCAGCTTTTCAGGGCCATCAAGGGTAATCTGGATGGATGTTATTTTAAGGTCGTTAAGACGGGATATTTTATCAGCATCAAGCAGATAGCCGTTAGTGACCATGCCGAAATCCTCGATGTTGAGGTCAAGGGATTTGACACGTTCAGTAATGTCGCAAATGATATCAAACGCGAGGAGCGGTTCACCGCCGTACCAGGCAATCGAAAGATGGCGAATATCCTTATAGCTCTCTATGAAATGGATCAACCGGTCAACGGTCTCAGAAGACATTACGAACGAGTCTGATTGACTGTGCTCAAAACAATAGGGGCAACGAAAATTACACTGCAAGGTTGGGCAGATGGTAAGCCCGAGCCGTGAGCTGTCAAAACAGGTAGCATGTCGCTGGTACTGCCGTGCAAGCAGCAGCCGGGCTTCTTCCCCCTCTTCAACAAGCACTTTGTTTTTCTGTAGCAACGCAAGGAAGTTGCTCTCATTAATCAATGCCATCCCGGTTTTTGCATCCCGTAACGCTTCCAAAGAAGTGAAGCGGGAAGTATCAAGCTCGACGAGCGTATTAGTTAAAGCGTTATAAAAAAATCTGCCAGACAGCTCGGACTTAAAAAGTGTATTGTATCGCGACCAGCCTAATGACATGATATTTTACTTTGGTTTGAACAGAAAAACTGGATGCATTCGATAGACATCTTCCGTTAACCAGTATACCGAAATATACACCAATTCCGAAGCATGATTTATGTTGCGGAGGCGGGTTCAAGGGGTGCGAACCCCTTCCGGCGGTGGCCGCACCCAGCCAGAGAAGAGGCCGGGGCGGGGGCAGACTTTGGTGGCTTCTTTTGGAATCGTTGTTACAAACGCATAGCTTTCAACTGGTAAGATCATTTCTCAACCACCAACCCATGGAGGATATCATGTCATTAGATCAAGCAAGAGCGTTCATCGAAAAGATGAAGTCGGACGAGGCATTCAGGGATCGCATCGTAGCAATTGAAGGTATTGATGCAAGGCTTGCTGCGGCCAGGGACGCAGGATTTCAGGTTACCGAAGCAGAGGTTAAAGAGGTGCAAAGCGAGTTGACAGACGAT
>CAILXB010000048.1 GCA_903838025.1 uncultured Chlorobiaceae bacterium | reverse complement strand
ATATCCTCCATCTGCTTGAGGAGCACATTGACCTCATTAAAAAAGTCGTCATCGGGAATCGATTTTCCACTCAACGGTCGTGCCAGTGACGACATGCTTTTATAGAGCTTGAAAAACTGCTTGCCCATGTTTCCGCCGATACTAATTTCGGGATAGGCCAACAGACGGAGCGTGTTGCCAGTCGGAGAGGTATCAAGCACCACTGCGTCCCACTTTCCTGACTGCGACTCATCAAGCAGGCGACTCAAGGCAAAAATTTCGTCAAGACCTGGCTGGGTGGTCAGTTCGGTCGCCATGCCACTGTCAATCCCCTTGCTTTTATAGGAGGAAGAGACAAACTTTTGAAAGCCGGACATGTTCTTTTTCAGCTCATAGACCGTATCGACCTCAAGACCGTAGAGGTTCTCCTCAATCTTCTGGGGATCATTGCGGCTTATGCGCATGTTAAAGACATCCGAAAGCGAATGAGCCGGATCGGAAGACATGATCAGTACCCTCTTGCCCTGCCGAGCCAAGGCTACGGCTGTTGATGATGAAATAGTAGTTTTTCCTGTCCCACCTTTTCCTGAATAGATGATAACTCTGGTCTGCGACTGCTTTTCCGTTAACTCCCTCGACAACATAAAAACTCCCCGGTTAAAGGTCAATAATCCAAAAAGGCATTCCCTCTTCGGGAGGGCAAAAATATCGTTGCACAAAGTACCATTTTTCCCCTCCTTAGAGAAAAAGAATCTTTTTACGCATGGCATGGTTGAGTTGGCGCATCTGACACTGAAGCCTGGCGATTAAAGAAAGTTCAACAGAATATCGTCAACCACCCTTTTTGGCACATGATGAATACCATTCACATCCCTGAAATAGCGAACAGAATCGTCATCACCCATCTGGTCAATAACAACCGTCTCTACGGGTTTTCCCAAAGCGATGGCCATGAGAATCGAAAAGCTCTCCGGGATTTTCAGCAATTCCCTTGTTTTTTTACGATCAAGAGAGCCAAGAATGCAGCCACCAAGCCCTGAGGCTGTTGCGCCAAGAAGAATAGTCTGGGCAGCAATCCCACTGTCGCAGGCAAAGTCACTGCAAGCAGAAGAGTCACCAAGCATCACAATACAAGCCTGGGGACGCTCGCCTTCCGCCGGGCCGGGCCAATCGGCAAGATAGCCTGCCCATGAGAGAAGAGGGTAGAGAGCGGCAAGCAGAGAGGGATCACACACAGCAATATATCGCAGTGGTTGCAGATTTCTGGCCGAGGGAACATAGCAGGCAAGCTCAACAAGTTCCCGCACGGTATCCTCCGGAACAGGAACAGTGCCATCAAATCTCCGGTAACTCCGGCATTTTGTTACAAGCTCCCTGAACAACATAGGCACTCCACTCACGACTTTTCTGCCCAGGCGGCATCGGTATATTTCGAAAGCTCATCCCACTGGCCACTACCGATCCATTCGGAGATATAATCAACCGTTTTGGCGTAGCGCAACGGCTCTCGGCATGGCTGCTCCAGCCACTCGGCAAGAATTAAACCATCAAGACTCTCCATCGCCATACCATAGCCGAGTTCCACCATACCAAGTGCATTGGATTGCTGCTCAATCTGGCCATCGAGAGGACGGAGCAGCAGCTTTTTACCAAGATGGAGCGCCTCACCGGGTAGCTCGAATCCCGCATTGCAGACAACGCCATTGCAATCCATCAAATCGTCAAGAAAACCTGCCCTCGAATACTCCCTGAAATGCAGATGCTCCTCATCACGACTCTCGGGCACTTTCCCGTAAATAAAAAAATCGTACCCGGAAAAAGGAGCTAAAAAAAGCACAATATCTTCCACCTCTTCAAAAGGGAGATAGACAAGAATTTTGTTCCTCGTCACCGCCACAGCGCTCTGCAGGTAGAGCGTTTCGGGAATGACAGGAGGAAAAATCGGCTGATTGAAACTGCTCCAGTGAAGACCTGCATTGTAGCGGGCAGAAGCAAAATTGAGCAAGATCTGTTTTTCAAAAAAAGAGCCCCTACCAACAGGTATATCATATTTAAATGCATACTGATGACCAAATCCGACAGAGGGTATATTTCTTGTTCGCGCAACCATTGAGGTGATAGGATCAAAGTCGGTAATAATCAATTCAACCTCTTTGGTATCGAGCGCCACAACATCCGCCATCAAGTGAACAAGATCAAGCTGAAGTATCGTTTCGAAATAGTTCATCTTTCCCTTGCGTGTAACAAGCGTCAACCCCTTCATCACTCGGTATGGCTCAAATATCTCGACCTCCCTCAGCTCCTCCTTTTTTCTGCCACTGATAATGACATCAACATCGTGACCATCCTCCCTGAGCTTTCGCACAAGCTCGCGACTACGGCTGATATGACCGTTTCCCGTACCCTGAACACCAAAAAGAATCTTCATGCTGCTGAACATTTATGCGTGATGCACCCACTCTGTGGCACTGGTTACTTTTGGATTTTAAGATTGGCATACTGCACCATCAGCGTCTTCTCGCCTGCACTGCGGAAGGTTATCTTCACCTTCTGCTTTGCCCCGCTACCCTGCACATCAAGCACAACTCCTGCTCCAAAAACTGCATGATGCACCATGGTCCCTTCACGAAAGAGCGAGGGCTTCGACGTTCCCGCAGCAGTAGAGGAGGGTGCTGCCGTTTTTGACTGATATCCTCTTGACGGGGATGAAAGCCCTGAAGCCGCTTTTTCCTTTGCCAGACGATCAGAAAGAAAATTTCCACTCTCTGTCTGTACAATCGAAGCGTCGATTTCGCCAATAAACATAGACCGGAGGCAGTGATGCTGCTGACCATACTGATAACGACTCTGCGCCCACGAAAGAAAGATCTTCTCCTGCGCCCTCGTCATTGCCACATAAAAGAGCCGGCGCTCCTCCTCAAGCTCTTCGGGCTCATAACAGTGCAGGGGAAAAAGCCTCTCTTCAAGGCCAGTAATAAAGACCACAGGAAACTCGAGCCCTTTGGCCGCATGAACGGTCATCAGGGAGACAAAATTATCAGACTCCTGCGTCTCGTCATAGTCCGATGCAAGGGAGATATTCTCCAGGAAATCCCCAAGAGAGCCCGCGTCAGGATTATGGTCAGAAAAATCTCTTGCCATCGAAAGCAGCTCCTGAAGGTTTTCATGGCGCGCAAGCGATTCCGTGGTATTTTCAGCCTGCAAAAGCAACGGAATAGAGGTCAGGGTAAAAAGCTCTGTCAAAACATCGTAGACTGTCCCACTGAGGGCTGTCTTTCTGAGTGCCTCAATAACCGCACTGAAAGAGCCAAGAGCATTGACCAGCCGCGCAGGGAAAACGCCCTCATCAGCCCGCCGAATCGCTTCATAGAGGCTAATCTCCCGTTCCTCAGCAAACTCCTTGAGCTTGGTAATACTGACATCACCGATTTTTCGGGGCGGGAAATTAATAATGCGCAAAAGCGACTCACCATCGCGATCATTAAGAATAAAACGAAGATACGCGACCGCATCCTTGATCTCCTTTCGTTTGTAAAAGGAGACACTGCCAAAAATCTTGTAGGGGATCTTGTGCTGCCGCATCACATCCTCAAGCACCCTCGACTGAGCATTGGTACGATAAAAAATAGCAAAGCTTTTGAACTCAAAGCCCTGCTTCAAGCGCAGATTGCGTATCTGCTCCCCCACCCGTTCAGCCTCATTCCGCTCATTGTAGGCCTCAATCAACGTCAACGGTTCACCCTCATTGCGGTGCGAAATCAACTCTTTTTTGATCTGCCTGAGGTTGCAACTGATCACGTTGTTTGCAGCCTTGAGAATATTACCGGTACTGCGATAGTTCTCAACAAGCTTGAAAGTGAGCGCGTCATTATAATCATCCTGAAAGTTCAGGATATTGGAGATATCAGCGCCGCGCCAGGAGTAGATCGACTGGGCATCATCGCCCACAACAAAAATATTGCGATGGCGGGCCCCAAGCATTTTCGCAACAAGATACTGCGCCCGGTTGGTATCCTGATACTCGTCAATCATGATATAGCGAAAAGTCTCCTGCAGCTCCTGAAGCACCTCAGGGTGAGCATTAAAGAGTTCAAGCGGCTTGATAAGCAGGTCATCAAAATCGAGAGCGTTGTTCTCTTTCAACTTTTTGGCGTACAACTCGTAAATCAGTGATGCCTTCTGCTGATTATAGTCACTCGCATTGCGATGAAACTCGGCAGGCAGAATAAAACTGTTTTTTGCCCGACTGATGAGCCCCTGAACCGTGTTAACCGGCACCCACTCGGCAGAAATGCCCAGTTCAGCCATCGACTGGCGGATCAAGCTTTTACTGTCCTCACTGTCAAAAATGGAAAAGTTCTTATCGTAACCAATCAAGTCAATAGAGTTGCGGAGAAGACGGGCAAAAATCGAGTGAAAGGTGCCGATCCACAACCCACGGGAACTGCCTTGATGCAACAAGGTATCAACACGGTGACGCATCTCACCGGCAGCCTTGTTGGTAAAGGTGAGCGCAAGAATATTCTGGGGAGAAACCCCCTCGTTTCTGATAAGATATGCAATACGATAGGTAATCACCCTTGTCTTGCCGGAACCCGCACCCGCCAGTACCATCACAGGACCGGTTGTAGCAATCACGGCATGACGCTGCACTTCATTGAGATCGTTTAAAAAATCCGTCAATACTTCCTGATACCTTTTAACAGTTAGAGCACCCCCTTTTGCCTCTGGTAGAGCGCCAAAATCTCCAGTTGAATTTCGTACATCTTTACCCTTTTTACAAATCAGAGCCAAACAAATCCTTTTGCCATAGACGAACCGCAAGCCATAGCTCATTATTCCCCGCTGAAATTTCGCAACAAACCACCAAGAATACTCTCAAAAAGAGAAACCCCGGTACCACGCCCCTTTTTTCTGTTTTTTAATAGCTCAGCCTTTCACTTTTGGCTTTCAGAGTTACTATATTTCGGCACGAACCATTGCCCACCTAAACGACCAACTACAATGTTTCCTCTTGTTTACGAAATCAATACGAGAATCTGGCTACATAAACTGAGCATAGAACATAACCGTGCAGTAACCCTCGGCAACATTCCTGACGAAGAGTTTGCCTTTTTTTCAAGCTGTGGCTTTGACATTGTCTGGTTGATGGGGGTATGGAAACCAAGCCAGTACAGCAAGGCTATTGCTACGGCACATCAAGGCCTGAGGACATCATTCCTGAAACATATCCCGACCGTAACACCAGAGGATATTGCATCGTCACCCTACTCCATCCCCTCCTATACCGTCAATGAAGCACTGGGTGGAGAGACCGAACTGTTGACCTTCCGTGAAAAACTCCATGCAAGCGGCATTAAACTCATGCTCGACTTTGTACCAAACCACCTTGCTCTCGACAACGCATTCTTGCCCGAGCACCCGGAGTATTTTATTCCAATATGCAATGAAGAGTGGTGCCTGGATCCCCAGGCTGGCTTTGAATATAAAAAAGAGCAATACCTGGCCTACGGCAAAGACCCCTACTTTGACCCATGGACAGACACCCTGCAGCTCAACTATGCCAGAAAAGAGACGCACAAGATGATGACCGAGAACTTGTTCAAGATAAGTTCACTCTGCGATGCCGTCCGGTGCGATGTAGCCATGCTTGTTCTGAAAAACGTTTTCAACACCACATGGAGCGGCCTCGGTGGCTTCATGGAAGAAGAGTTCTGGGAGCATGCAATCACAGCCGTAAAGCTCCGCCATCCCCACTTTATTTTTCTGGCAGAATCTTACTGGAACAAGGAGTGGGATTTGCAGCAACAGGGGTTTGACTATACTTACGACAAACCCTTTTATGACTACCTCACCGAGGCATCGATCAACACTGAAAAACTGACGGGACACCTGCTTGGCAATTGGGACTACCAGAAACATCTCTGCCGCTTTCTTGAAAATCATGATGAACCAAGGGCTGCTGAAAAAATCGGACTCAACCACAAAGCCGCAGCTCTGGTACTGCTCACCTCTCCAGGTATGCATCTTATCCATCAAGACCAGATGGATGGCTTCAAAAAGCAAATTCCGGTACAACTGCTCCGGCAAACAACTGAAGTGAGCGATGGAAAGCTGGCGGAGTTCTATAAAAAGCTCTTTTTGCTTCAAGAGAGAGAGGTCTTTCAGGAAGGGCGGATCGAATGGCTCAACCTCAACGCGCCCAATAACTCGCATTGTTTGGGATTTCATCGCTTTACAGCAAAAGAGAGCGCCTACGTTCTGGCCAATTTCAGCGGAACAGGTATTCCCCTCGAATTCAGTCACCCATCCCTTGAGCATGGCGCAATGAAAAAACTCACCGTCCTCAGTACACAAAACAAAAACAAAACAAGCATTCACTATGCAGAGAAGGTGATGAAGATAACCCTCTGTGCGCACGAAGCAATAGTCATAACCTGCATGACGACCGTGCAAACCTACCAACAAGAATAAATCAGGGGTTCCATACTGCCCGAGAACACTTTTTGACCGTTATCTATTTATGCAGATAAGTACCTACACCATCAGGCGGCAAACCACAAAGCCGATTGAAATCATCGACATTACCGCCGAAGTAAGCGCAGCCCTGCTCTCCTCAGGGCTTGAGCGGGGGCAGGTAACCGTCATAAGCCGCCACACAACTGCCTTTGTCAACATCAACGAAAAAGAGGAGCAGCTCCTTGAAGATATGGAGACATATCTCAAGCGTCTTGTGCCAAAAGATGGCAACTACCTGCACAACCTCAATCCTGTTGATGGCCGCCACAATGCCCATTCCCATCTCCTCGGCCTCTTCATGAACAGCTCCGAAACGATTCCCTTTGCAGAAACAAAAATGCTTCTCGGAGAATGGCAATCAATTTTTTTCATTGAGCTTGACGGGCCACGCGAAGAGCGAAGCATCCTCCTTCAAATTTCAGGCATGTAACCAAACGCAAGCCACCAAATTGTCCGACATGGAACCGGGAAGCGTGCGGCATGGTTAAAGTTATTGTACTTTTAAAGAAAAACCAGTATCCGTAAAATCTCATGCCTGATTTTCGCCCGGTTGCCGTATCTCAACCGACAAATATTCTCTCTACAATTTGCTCACCTGAAGATCTGAAAAAACTCACCGTGGCTGAGCTTCAGGGATTGGCCGATGAGTGCCGTACAGAGGTGATCAACCTGGTCTCCCTGAATGGTGGCCACTTTGCGTCAAGCCTTGGTGTTGTAGAGCTGACCGTTGCACTGCACCATGTCTACAGCTCCCCAAACGACAAAATCCTATGGGATGTCGGCCACCAGGCCTACGTTCATAAAATCCTGACCGGAAGAAGAGAGCAGATGCCGAGCAACCGGAAGTTCGGCGGGCTGGCAGGTTTTCCAAAAAGAGCGGAAAGTGCGCATGACGCTTTCGGAGCCGGTCACGCCTCCACCTCAATTTCCGCCGCTGCAGGAATCGCTGTAGCCAATAAGCTTGCAGGAGGTAACGAAAAAGTTATCGCCGTCATAGGGGATGGCAGCATGACGGGAGGCATGGCCTTTGAGGCGATGAACCATCTTGGCGATCTGAAAAGCGACGTACTGGTCATTCTCAACGACAACCAAATGGCCATTTCATCCAATACCGGCGCCCTGCGGCACCATCTTGTCAATCTCTCCCTTAGCAAAAACTACAACAGAGCCCGAAAATTGCTCTGGAAATCGCTTTCGCTCTCCAACAATGAGCTGGGTGAGAGGGCAAAAAAAGTAGTGCGTAAACTTGAAGCGGGCGTCAAAGCGGCATTGACACCCGGCGCATTTTTTGAAGCGCTTGGCTTGAGATATTTTGGCCCGATTGATGGCCACAACATGGAGCAACTTGTCAAGGCGCTCAAAGAGATGCAGTCACTCCCCCACCCGAAACTGCTCCATGTAATCACAACAAAAGGAAAGGGTTTCAAACCAGCAGAGGAGAACCAGAGCAAATGGCACGCACACAACGGCGGTTTCGATACCACAACCGGAGAGTTGCTGAAAAGCGCTGACAGTTCCCTTCCTCCCAAGTATCAGGAGGTCTTTGGTGAGGCATTGGTTGAGCTGGCCCTGAAAGAGAGCAAAATCATTGCCATTACCGCCGCAATGCCAAGCGGCACCTCACTCGACCTCTTTCAAAAAGCGCTGCCAAACCGCTTTTTTGATGTCGGCATCGCCGAGCCGCACGCCGTCACCTTTGCTGCGGGACTTGCTTCGCAAGGGTTCATGCCCGTGTTTGCTGTTTATTCAACCTTTTTGCAACGTGCTTTTGACCAACTGATCCATGATGTAGCGCTCCAGAATCTGCACGTTGTCTTTGCCATCGACCGTGCAGGGCTTGTGGGCGAGGATGGCCCCACCCATCACGGAGCATTCGACCTCTCCTGGCTTCACGCCGTACCGGGCCTTGTCATCATGGCCCCGGCAGATGAACAGGAACTGCGCGACATGCTCTCTACCGCTCTTCATGAGCTAAACTGTCCGGTGGCCATCCGCTATCCGAGAGGCAACAGTACGGGTATGATTCTCCGGAATAATTTCACATCCCTCGCCATCGGCAAGGGTGTACTTGTAAAAGAAGGGAGCGGGCTTGCACTGCTCTGCATGGGAACCATGACCCAGAAAGCCCTTGAAGTTGCGGCCATACTCGAGCAAGAGGGAATCCATGCCACCGTCGCCAACATGCGCTTCCTCAAGCCGCTCGATACCGAAATGATAGAGGAGCTTGCCTCCCGCTCAACTCATCTTGTCGTGCTTGAAGAGAACAGCATGATTGGAGGTGCTGGCAGCGCCGTTATCGACCACCTCAATGCAAAGGGACTCCACCGCCCGGTGCTGAAAATTGCCCTGCCCGACGCCTTTGTCACGCACGGCCATATCGACGACCTCTACCGCGAGATCGGCTTCGACACCCCGACCATGACCGAAAACATCAAACGCTTTTACAGAGAGGGCCAGAGGTGAAAAAAGGTAAGAAGGAGGATCACTATCCGCACGGAAACATTGGCAAAGAGACCGGCAAGCACATCGTCGAGCATGATCCCCCACCCTCCCGGTAACCGCTGGAGAGCATCAACCGGCCCCGGTTTTGCAATATCAAAAAAGCGGAAGAAAACCAAAGAGAGCGCTACGGGCCACACCCCTTCAGGCAAGGCAACAAGCGCCAGCCACTGACCGGCGAGCTCATCAATGGTGACAATTGAGGGGTCATTGCCATAGTGCTCTTCCATCACCCCGCCAGCCCAAATTCCGATGCCGATGCTGAGCAGAACAAGGGTAAGCAAGAGCATGGGATTGTGCAAAACCGGAAGAAAAAAATAGCCAAGAGCGACCACAATACTGGTTACCGTACCGGGTGCCACCGGAAAAAAGCCGATTCCGAAACAGGTGGAAAAAAATTTTGCCGCAAAAAGCTTCATGCGCTTACTGCCCCTGAAGAGGCTTCTGAAAATAGATGCTCCAGTTGCTCACCAGATAGGAAACTCCGGTATAGACGGTAAAAGCCGTTACGGCCAGCATGATATAAGAGAGACTCTCAGAAACAAGAAAACTGCTGATCATCACCGCAACACCCTTGCCAGAAAAAGCATCCTCCTTCATCAACATCAGCACCATGATGGCATAGACAAACACATTCTGCACCACGGTTTTGTACTTTGCCTCCACACTGGTCACCACCGGCCTGTTTTTATATTCGGCATAGACCCTCAGCGCCGTCACCACAACATCTCGGACAACCACAAGCACCACCATCCAGAGAGCAAGGTAGCCCATCCAGACATAGAGGAAAAGCGCCGCCGTAATGAGCAACTTGTCGGCCAGCGGATCGAGAAAAGCGCCAAGACGAGTTTCAACGCCATATTTCCTCGCATGATAGCCGTCATAGATATCGGTCAGAGAGGCCACAGCAAAAACAATGACACCAAACAACTTGAGCCAAGGATCACCCTGCAACAGCAACAGAACAAAAACCGGAACAAGCAAAATCCTCAACGCAGTCAACTGGTTGGGTATGGTCAAATATGTCTGGTACTCTTCTTTCAAACCCTGCGGGATTAAAATGTTTATAAAAAAGCCTGAAAAGGAGACAACAACCGCCCTCTTTGGCTGCAAGATACGCTATTGAAGGCTTTTTTTCAATGCCTCTGCCCAGTCAGAACGAATAAAGGTTTTACTCCAGCTCAACAACGGTCACTCCGGCACCACCCTCGCCCCACTCACCAAGTCGAAAACTCTTGACCGCCTTGTGCTGCTGCAAAAACTCTGCCGTCCGCTGCCGCAGTGAACCGGTACCCTTGCCATGAAGAATCGTCGCCGAGTGCATACGGTTAAGAAGCATCGTATCAAGAAATCGGTCAATTTTCCTGATCGCCTCATCACCGGTGAGCCCCCGCAAATCAACCGTTGTTGACTCCACCGACGAAGTTGTAGCCGACCAGGAAGCCTTATGCTGCCGGGGTGCAGGCTCTTTAAGAATTTTTTTCACCTGCGTTTTCGATGTCTTCTCCAGGTTTTTCAGCGAGGTGGTCAACCTGAAATTGCCGCACAGCACCACCACACTCTCCTGATTGACACTCTCAACCTGACCGGAAGCTGTACTATCGAGAATGCGCACCAGATCACCCGCACGGATAGTGCGATCAATCGCCACCCCCATCTCGGCCGCAGCACGAAGGGCCGCCTCGCTCTTTTCAGCCTCCTGCTTTTTCATCCCAAGTTTTTTTCTCGCCTCCTGCACGGTTGAAATATCAATCGGTGCACTCTTGACCTCCTGAACAATATCGCGAATCTCTTTTCGGGCATGTTCCACCTCTTTTTGCAGCTCCCTTGAAACGCCAATCTTCAGCTCCCTGCGCTTCCGCTCAAGGCGCGCCTCCTCAGTGCGCAACACAAGCTCCCGTGCCGCAACATCCGAACACTGCGCCTCCAGTTGCTCCTTCAGCCTGCGATTCTCCTCAAAAAGACGACTTAAATCATCAAGCATCCGGTCAAGCCCGATCCGCTCATGCTGCATAAAGCCCGAAGCCCGCTCAACCATTGCCCCAGTGAAACCCATCCGCCTCATCATGGCAAAAGCAAAACTATTGCCTGGCAACCCCTTGACAAAACGGAAGGTCGGCACCAGCCCCGCCCGGTCAAACTCCATTGCACCGTTCACCACTCCCTCACGCTCATGGGCGTAGGCCTTGAGGTCACCAAGGTGAGTGGTCACAATGGTCTTAGTACCACGATTGAGCAACTCCTCCATCACCGCACGGGCAATGGCTCCCCCCTCCTCCACATCGGTACCGGCACAAAGTTCATCAATCAACACCAGATCGCGGCTCCCGGCAACATCAAGGATGGTTTTAATCGAACCAAGATGAGAGCTGAAGGTGGAGAGGTCATTCTCAATCGACTGATCATCGCCAATCTCAATAAAAATATTGTCAAAAAGAGGAAACACGGAACTCTCGCTACAGGGCAAGAGATAACCATGCACCAGCATACAGCAGAGCAGACCGGCGGTCTTCATCGCCACCGATTTTCCACCAGCATTGGGGCCCGAAATCACCAGCACCCGGTCATCTTCATCCAGATCAAGGTCAAGCGGCAACACCTCCTTCTGATGATGCGAAATCAAAAGCCAAGGGTGAAACCCCTTGATAATGCGAAGCGAATGGCCTTCAGCAATTGCGGGAAGCACGGAATTTGTTTCAACCGCAAAACGAGCCCGGGCAAACAGGGAATCAAACTCACCAAGCAGCGTCTCATTATGCCTCAGATTCTCAAGCTCGGGACGCAGCTCCTCGGTCATCGCCTTCAGGATGCGCTCAATCTCCCTCCGCTCGCTGATCTCCAGATCCTGAATACGGTTACTGATCTCAAGCGTTTCGGCAGGCTCAATAAAGACCGTCTGCCCGCTCCCCGAGTAATCCTGGATATAGCCCGCTATCTTATATTTGTACTCCACCCGGAGCCCAAGCGTCAGGCGCCCGTTCTTGATGGCAATCGTATCCTCCATCAGCCAGCCGCTCTCCTGGCATCGCCTCTGCAGCCGCTCCATCTTCCGCCGAATTAAATCACGACTCCCGCTCAGCTCACGGCGGAGCAGCAGAAGCGCCTCACTGGCCGTATCGCGCACCCTCGACTGTTCATCAATAATGCGGCGAATCGAAGCCTGAAGACTCTTCTCAAGCCAGAGCCTAATGGTAAACTCATTCAGCAAAGGATAGACCTCCCGATTGAGCAACATAAACTTGCGCAACTGCACCGATGAAAAAAGGAGGTGATGAATATCCTGCAACTCCTCAGGCTCAAGATAACTCTCAAGAATCTCCAGCTTTTTCAAAAGAGGCCGCGTATCCGGCAACCAGGAAAAGGGAAGCGCACTCCCCTCCTGTAGCAGATTACGCAGCTCAAGCACCCGCTCAAGTTCCTCCACCAGCGCCTCGCGCCCCACTTCCGGCAGAGCCTCCACAAGCCTGTCGCGCCCCATCGCCGAAAGGCAAAACTTCGTGGTATAGTGGGCGACTTTATCGAATTCGAGTTTTTTAAGGGAAATGGGATTCATTGATATCCTGTACTTCTATGGGCCTTTACGGCAATTGCGT
>CAILXB010000047.1 GCA_903838025.1 uncultured Chlorobiaceae bacterium | reverse complement strand
TCTTGAACGAGCAAATATAAGCAGAATAGATGAAGATAGAGTCCTTGTTTTCCCCAATCGCATAACAGTGCATGGGTATTTCCGTTTCAGGCCTACACCCAATTTCCCACACTTTTTTCAAGAATCAACGCACAACTGAACCTTCCCCTGCATCCGCTCCACATAAGCCGCATCAAGAGCAAAACCAAACAGCCCGCTCAGCAAGGTAAATTTATCGAAAAATTGAATCAACAAAAAACAATTGTCTGGCCGAGCTGGGGCTCGGCGTTCCCGGGCCAGGTACAGCGTGGGTGACCTTATTGAGTGAGCGGGGGTTCAGAAACGGGAACTGCTGAAAACTGGATTACCGGATACATCAAAAAAAAATGTAAGTTTCGGGCAACTGCGGTAGCAAATGGCGACACACCCACTGCGATACATGAACATCTTATGCTTTTGAACGCGAACACAGAGAGAAACTTGCCAACTGCACACGCGACCGTTGCGGTAGCCAGGAGAGTGAGGCGAAACTTCATTGGCATTGAAATTGTGCCCAGGTACTCTACAACGGGAAAAACTGAGCCGGAACAAAAGGAGGAGAATGAAACCACTTGACTCTTCAGATCCTAATCTCTACACAGAGCTTATCGATCCGCTGGGTCACAAGGCTCAGGAAAAAAGCAAAGAGTTTCATGACTCCTATGCCCGGATGGTCAATAAATTTTCCCGTCAATTCAGTATCGAGTATTGCGACGACAGTGGTGCTATCAACTGGCACAAGCTCGTAGCCTTCAATTCCGCTGCGATACAGTCGCCGGTAATCCGATGAAGTATCCGGCAAAACGTTGTGATTCAACTCTGCCGGAGATGGAGAACTGTCAAGTCAGTTTGCCGGGCACAAAGCCGAGCTGGCGGTCGAGATCATAGCGGCTTTTGGCTGATTTGAAATAGCCGTTGTGCGAGTAGGTCAGCCCTTTGGCCGTATAGATGGCTTTTTCGTCACCGGATGCCTGAAGCAGAGCGTCGTATACGCTGCTGTAATTACAATCTCATGACGTACAGCGCTTTATCGTTTGCTGTGAAGGCTTGCACAGTAGATGCGCTTTCATTGCATGAGCGGGCTTCCTGAGCGGAGTTTTATGCCAGTATAAACCGATGCTGCAGGAAGAGAACATGCGTAACAAATCAGAAAAAAAATGTAAAATCCGTTACTTATTGCGGGTTAACACTTTTTTTCAACAAAAAAAGCACCATCATGCAGAACAGAGCCATTGATGTTCATTGTCATTTTTTCAATCTTTCGTTTGCGTTTGCGGAAGTGCTTGAAATCGGGTGGAGATGGATTCACGGGGATTATCCCTATAAAAGCAATGATCGGAGGGCACCGGGAGCGGCAAAGCTTGTGCCGTCGGAACTCAAGAAAATGGCCGAGCACATTGCCTCGTATTTTGCTGCCGCCACAGGAAAACCTGTTGAGCATTATGAGTATGAACAGAGTTGCTGCAAAAAAAGTGAGTGGCATCTGCTGCAGCCGTTGATTACAGTACCGTTGATGATGGATATCTTTTTTTTGTTTGACAAGGGTGAATGTGAGGCGCAGAGAGATTTTTTGCTGGCACTGCCCGAAATGATGCGGGATGACGCGCTTGATACGACGATAATTACCGATGAAAATGCGCTCTTGTTTGATGAATTTGCTCAGCT
>CAILXB010000046.1 GCA_903838025.1 uncultured Chlorobiaceae bacterium | reverse complement strand
CCTGAGCGCCTCAATAGCACGCTCAGCCTTGAACTCCTGAACAAAACCAAGCAGCACAGCAAAAAGGACGATAACAGCAATGGCCACGGCCTCAATACCGTGGCCAAGAAAAGCCGAAAGAGCGGTTGCGATAAGAAGGGTTATGATAAGAACGTTTTTGAACTGCTCGAAAAGCAGCTTCCAGGGGCTTGCCCTGCGCTCGGCCTGAATCCGGTTTTCACCATAGAGCTCAAGGCGCCGGGAAGCCTCATCAGCAGTAAGACCGGCGGGCGTCGAACCAATTTTTTCAAAAAGCTCATCAACCCTCAACGTGTGCCATACTGCAAACGCACTCATCCAGCAATCCCCTGTTATGTTATTTCAATAGACACTTCACCACACAGCCATCAAAGCCCATCATTTACCAGACTCTTGCTCTTTGCCGGAATCCTTGCCAGAGTCACTGCCGGACTCCTTCCCTGAGTCTCCACCTGAGTCTTTACCACCCTCTTTACCAGATTCACCGTCAGACGATGAAAAAAGTGCAAGACGTGCCACACTGATAAAATCAGCCGTTCCTCCAGCAACATCTCCGGTGGCAAATTTGGCACTCCCCCTGCCAGAGTATGCTGTCACCGATTTCGGATCAAGCTCTATTGCTTTTGAAAGATCAGCTATAGCTCCCTTGCTGTCGCCCATGGCATACTTGAGAGCGCCGCGACCAGCATAAGCCTTGGCTGACTTCGAATCAAGTTTTATTGCTTTGGAGAATTCATCAAGAGAGCCCTGCATGGCACCACTGCCAATTTTTGCACCGGAAGTCAACAGTGCATTTTTTGAATTCTCTGCCGCATTATCACAGGCAGAAAGAGAGGTGAGCATGAGGGCAACAACCGGAATAAAAAGAGTATGTAAAGGGTTTTTCATTATAAAAATCAATTTATCATGAGTTCACATTACAGGCGCCCACAAAAACAGGGGCGCCTGGCATAAACAGTTCCGAGAGAGAAAAATTGGTTCAATCGAAGAGTTCACCAAGAAATCCCAGAGGACCTCCCCGTCTTTTTCTTCTACCAGTTTTTGGATCAGTGTAGTAATCGTGATCATCGTCGTGATGGCCATGATGCGACTCCTCCCTGCGATACTCCCGATCATGCTCTCGATCATACTCTGTTGGA
Source organism: uncultured Chlorobiaceae bacterium (assembly GCA_903838025.1). Lineage (GTDB taxonomy): Bacteria > Bacteroidota > Chlorobiia > Chlorobiales > Chlorobiaceae > Chlorobium. Next base: position 3,388 of record CAILXB010000046.1, on the reverse strand, counting down.
CGGGAACGAGGTGATTCAGAGGCTGAGCGCTCAATGATTTTATCAAGTTCTCCTCTGTCAAGCCAGACACCCCGGCACGAGGGGCAGTAATCAATTTCAATACCTTGACGTTCAGAAAGAAGCAAATCCGCACTGCATGACGGGCATTTCATCGTATTCTCCTATTGGTTGATGTTGGCTGGACCCTTGTTTGCAAAACTTATACATGGATAAATATATCGAACTAAACCTTTAAAATTCCTGAACCCAAGCTTAAAAACGCCTTAAAATCACCGTAACAACCAACTAATTTTTTTTCAAACTTCGGTTCATAAAAAAAAGACAAAAGTTTATATTGACCCTGTATTCTCTTTTTGATTGAGACTATTTATCTTTTGCTTCATCCAACACTTGACAATAATGCCTGAAGATACCCCCCAAAAGCCTCAAGCCGTGACGCTGCCTGCCGCCAGTGCAGTAGTGCTCATTCCCCTGCTTGGCATTCCTCTCGCACTCCACGCCTTGACTGGCGCAGCTTTCGGAGGATTAACCCTTGCGGCGGCAAGCCTCATCTTTGGACCGTCCCGGGCGAAAATTTTCGACATCCCCGGGCTGTTACCAGCTAAAAGTGCGAAAAATCCTGAAGTTATTGGCTGAAATCTACACTCGCCTGCATCCCCGCCAGGGAGATGCAGAGTGATTGCAACAACAAGAGGGGAGGTTACCGAATAGTTTCAAGAAAGCGCTCCGCATCAACCGCCGCCATGCAGCCGGTTCCAACAGCGGTGACCGCTTGGCGATAAGTAAAATCCTGAACATCGCCACAGGCAAAAACGCCTGGAACGTTGGTTTCTGTGGATGATTTTTTGGTCTTGACGTAACCATAATCATCCATATCGAGCTGATCTTTGAACAAAGCGGAATTTGGAGCATGGCCAATGGCAAGAAAAACGCCATCACACTGATGCTCCGAAAACTCACCCGTCACCATATTTTTCAAACGGATTGCCGTTACTTTTTGACCATCACCAAGAATTTCATCAACAACCTCATTGAGCATCATGCTGATTTTCGGATTTTTTCGGGTTCGAAGGCTCATGATTTTTGATGAGCGGAACTCTTCACGACGATGCACAAGAGTAACATGAGAGGCAAATTTGGTCAAATAAAGCGCCTCCTCCATTGCCGTATCACCTCCACCGACAACAAAAACATGGCAGTCACGAAAGAAAAATCCGTCACAAGTCGCGCAGGCTGAAACACCTTTTCCCCGATAACGTGTCTCAGAATCTATTCCCAGCCACTTGGCATTTGCTCCTGTAGCAACAACAAGCGCATGAGTCAACATCTCACTACCATCCTCAAGCGTCAGGCAAAACGGACGTCTTGAAAGATCAGCCTCAACGACGCTCCCACTTACAAACTCCGTACCAAACTTTGCTGCCTGATCACGCATTTTTGCCATAAGCTCCGGCCCGCGAATCCCTTCAGGAAAACCCGGGAAATTCTCAATCTCTGTCGTAATCATAAGCTGACCACCTGGCTGAAATCCATCAATAACAACAGGCTTGAGGTTAGCCCGCCCTGAATAAATTGCCGCAGTATAACCGGCAGGACCGGTACCCATGATAACGAGATCGCGTACGTTACTCTGCATAATCTGTTTTTTTTTATTATGACAACGGCCCCAACTTCAATACAGGAAATATAGCAGCAACAACCTTTAAAGACTCTGAGGCCAAGCTTAAAAAATACTAAAAAATATGGGGCGTTGTTGGGGTACAGTGGAAAGAGCCTGCATCCCGGCACTCTGCACCGGGATACGGGCTTTGTTATTCCCTGAATATCAGCCGATATGCTCGTCGATTTTCTTGGCGATCGTATTTTTTGGCATAGCACCAAGCATCTGATCAACAACCTGGCCATTTTTGAAGACAAGAAGGGAGGGAATGCTTCTGATACCGTACTGGGCCGCAGTATTCGGGTTCTCGTCAACATTGAGTTTTGCAATGACAGCCTTTCCAGCATAGTCACCAGCAAGCTCTTCGATAACAGGGCCAAGCATCATACATGGGCCACACCAGGCTGCCCAAAAATCAACCAGCGCAACTTTATCAGAATCAAGAATTTCTGCCTTGAAGTTCAAGTCAGTTGCCACAAGATATTTTCCACTCATTTTTTTATATACCAGTTTAGATTAATGATAGCCTCAACGTTATAATAAAATTGAAAATCAATCAATGAAGAAAGTAACAAAAATTTATCAATAAACCGGACTACCCGGAAATTCGCACATTGTCGGGTCCAAGTACCTCTTCAAGCTTTTCAATCGTGCTCTCCTCTGGATCAATCGGGGTGTTGCGAGCAAAGAGGGTGATGGTTTCAATATTTTCACCCGACTGCGCTTTTACCTCAAACTCAACCGGCGTCCCCCCCTTGCTCGAATCAAAAATTTTTTTGACCTGGCCGAGCCTCTCCATCTGCGTATGATCATCGGCATCAACTTTCAGAATGATTTTTTTGACCAGAGCCTGCCGTACCTTTTTTATCGGGATGACCTCCCTGACGAGCAGTTTAAGCATACCACCACTCACCTCCCCTTCGGCAACCAGCATCAACACCTCTTCAGGCTTAATAAGATGACCGTACTGCTCATACAGACTGGCAAAAACGGTAAAATCCGCCTTTCCAGTAAAATCCTCAATCGAGCCAAAAAGCATCTGCTTGCCTTTTTTATCCTGATAAGGTTTTACCGATACAACGATGCCGATTACCTTGTACTGCTTTGCCGCAACAACCTCCTTTGCCTGGAGCTGAAGCGTCGCAAAAGCCTGCCAGTCACGACGGTAGGGCGAAAGCGGATGATGGCTCAAATAAAAACCGACAAGCCTCTTTTCATGCAAAAGCTTATCCGCTTCCGCCATCATCTCGGCACTCTCCATATCAGGAAAATGCTCCTCCTCAAGCTGCGCCCCCTCTTCAGCCGAAAAAAAGCCACACTGCCCCAGTGTCACCGAACGGTTCTGCATCTGACCAAATTTAAACGCCTTGTCAACATTGGCAAGAAGCCGGGCACGATGCTGATCAAGCTCATCAAATGCCCCAGCAAGAATCAGACACTCAAGCGCCTTGCGGCTCATAACCCTCAAATCAACCGATGCGGCCAAATCAAAGAGGTTCACAAAATCCCGTTTTCTACGAAGCCTTGAGGTAACGACCGCCCTTGCTGCCGCTCCGACCTGCTTGATGGCGCTCAACCCCACACGGATAAACGAGCGGCCCGCAGCATCATCCTCAACCGAAAAAAGCGCGTCACTCTTGTTGATAGAAGGAGGCAGGGTCGATATACCGAAACTTTTAGCCTCATCGGTCAAATGCTTCATCCGCTCAATATCGCCGATTTCACTAT
>CAILXB010000045.1 GCA_903838025.1 uncultured Chlorobiaceae bacterium | reverse complement strand
CAGTGAGGTCGAAAGCGCACTGGTATCGCACGAAGCCGTTGCTGAAGCAGCCGTTGTCAGCCGTCCCGATGAGCTGAAAGGCAATGCCCTTGTAGCCTTCGTGACCCTGAAAGATGAATATGTCGGCGACATGACGCTCCGTGAAGCCCTGCGCAACCACGTTGCCAAGGAGATTGGACCTATTGCCAAGCCTGACGAAATCAGATGGGCCAAAGGACTTCCAAAAACCCGTAGCGGCAAAATCATGCGCCGTCTTCTTCGCGAACTTGCCACAAGCAACGAAATCAAGGGAGATGTCACCACACTTGAAGATTTTGGTGTGCTCGAAAACCTTCGTGATCAGGAAAACGACTAAAGCCTCAGTCGATTTTTCATCGTGACCCGAAATAAGGCGGGAAAAAGTGCAGACAGTTGCTGCGCTTTTTCCCGCTTTTATTATGACAGAGTGACCACCTTTTCAAACTCAATTGAGCTGCCAAATCGTAAAATTCAGAAACGCGGCAAAACTCACCCAGAGGAGATAGGGAATCAGCAGATTTCCTGCCAAAGGAGAAATTTTCCTGAACTGCACAAGAGTCAACAGAATCGTCAACCAGAGTGGCACAATGACCTCCAACGCCAGCAACGGGGAGTGCTGACCAAAAAATGCCGCAGACCAGCCAAGATTGAGCAGCAATTGACCTCCAAAAAGGAATAGGGCTCCCTTAATCTTCTTTTTTTCTGAACCCTGCATCACAACGAGATAAAGAGCTATACCCATAAGCAAAAAGAGCAGACTCCATGCCGGAGGAAAAAGCCAGTCAGGCGGGTTCCAGGATGGTTTATTAAGCAGATGGTAGTACCACTCAGAGCCCTGCGGAGGAGTAAAAGTGCTGCCCGCGTAGGCAAACACAAAACACACGCCGATAGAGAGGGCGAGCTTTGGAACATTAAGTTTCATGATCACAAGAATTAAGGTTATCGAACATCAATAGTAGTATAACTAAAAAACAGAGAGATTTTACTGTATAACGAAAATGGTAGGGATGGTGCAAAAAGAGGAGAGTATCCTGAATTTCCGGGAGAAATGTTATATTAGCCGCCACTCCAATATTAATATTTTTTAGTAGCATGGGAAAACAAAGTCATGAACTGCAGACTGCCATCAAAGCAGCTCATGCGGCAGGAGCAATTACCCTTGAAAAATTCGGAGAACTCACTCTTTCTGAAATCCAGCCAAAAGATTTTAAAGATTTTGTCACCGATGTCGACAAAGCCTGTGAAGCCGCAATCAGCTCAATCATCACGGAAAATTTTCCCGAAGACAGCATGCTTTGCGAAGAGGGCACAGTAATCAATGGCTCCTCAGGAAGAAGCTGGATTGTCGATCCTCTTGATGGAACCCTTAACTTTATTCACTCCTTTCCTGTTTTCTGCATAAGCATTGCACTAAAAGGGCCAAAGAATAACCTGCTCACCGGTGTTATCTATCAGCCCATCCTGAAGGAGCTCTTTTACGCAGAGTGCGGTCAAGGCGCTTTTCTGAATGGAAAACAAATTACCATATCAAGCCGCACCCAGAAGGAGACGTTTCTCATGGGAACCGGTCTTCCCTTCAAAGAGTATCACTATCTGGAATCGTCTATCGAGATGCTGAAAGAGGTCATCCACGATTCTGCCGGTATCCGGCGTGCAGGCTCGGCCGCCCTTGATCTTGCCTATACCGCCTGCGGCCGCTTTGACGGTTTCTGGGAATACAAGCTCTTTCCATGGGATTTTGCTGCAGGGGTGCTGCTTGTTCGCGAAGCGGGAGGAACCGTCACAGACTTTACAGGAGATCCCGATGTTTTTCAGCGGCAAAGCATTATTGCTGGCAACAACATAACCCATCCCCTTCTGCTTGAAAAAGCACTGAAACACTTTACAACCGAAATTCCGTAACAAACAGAAGCCTGATTTGAACCGGAAAGAGTTCTTTAGTACCTTGAGGTAAATAATTTTTTCTTCATTACACCTTGTGTCTCTTCATTTCCTGCACGGATCAAGCCCCCCGGGCAGGAGCAACGCGATTCCACTATGCTCATTCATCAGCGTACGCTTCAAAAAGAAGCTTCTCTCTGTGGTACAGGACTGCACACCGGCAAAGAGTGCGTGATCACTTTTAAACCAGCACCAGTCAACTACGGCTATCGGTTTGTGCGTACCGATATCGAAAACAGCCCGGAAATACCCGCCCTGATCGAAAATGTTGTTGATGTCCTGCGAGGCACCACCATTGCACTCGACGGCGTGAAAGTCCATACCACCGAGCACGTGCTTGGAGCCCTTTACGGTCTCCAAATCGATAACTGCCGCATCGAACTGACCGGTCCGGAAACACCGGTGATGGACGGAAGCTCACACCCTTTTACAGAGGCACTTCTTGAAGCGGGCTTTCTGGAACAGGATGAACCAAAAAACTACCTCGTCATTGATGAAACCATTGAGTACCACGACACCGAAAACAGCGTCGATATTGTAGCACTGCCTCTCGACAGTTTCAGAATAACCGTCATGGTGGATTACAAAAATCCGGCACTCGGCTCTCAGCACTCCGGCCTTTTTGATCTTGAAAAAGAGTTTGTCAAGGAGTTCTCATTCTCCAGAACCTTCTGTTTCCTCAGCGAAGTTGAAGCACTCGCAAACCAGGGTATCATCAAGGGTGGCGATGTCAACAACGCTATTGTTATTATCGACAAAACCATGGGTGCGGAGGAACTTGCCGACCTGGGCAAAAAACTCGGCCTGGAAAGCGATAACCTTGTGCTTGGTGAAAACGGTATCCTCAACAACCGCGAACTGCGTTTCAAGAACGAGCCTGCACGCCATAAACTGCTCGACCTTCTCGGCGACATGGCACTCCTCGGCATGCCGCTCAAGGCGCAGGTACTCGCCGCACGTCCAGGTCATGCCTCAAATGTAGAGTTCGTCAAGCAGCTTAAAAAATATGCCGACCGCAACAAGCTTGCCCGACAGTACCAGCACGAAAAAAAGGCGGGCGTCATTTTTGACATCAATGCGATTCAAAAAATCCTCCCCCACCGCTATCCCTTCCTGTTGATCGACAAGATTGTGGAGTTCAAACTTGACGAAAAAATTGTATCAATCAAAAACGTCACCATCAACGAACCTTTCTTCCAGGGCCATTTTCCCGGAAATCCCATCATGCCCGGCGTGCTCATTCTTGAAGCCATGGCCCAAACCGGAGGCATCATGATGCTCAACGGCAACGACAATATTCAGGAGAGCGTCGTCTACTTCATGGGTATCGACAAGGCCCGTTTCCGCAAACCGGTGCTTCCGGGCGACACACTGGTTATTGAAGCCGTCTTGACCAACAAACGCAGAAGCGTCTGCCAGTTTGACGCAAAAGCATTCGTAAGAGGCGAGCTTGTTTGCGAAGCATCCCTTATGGCAACGGTTGCACCAAAAAACAAGTAAGCGAAATAGCATCTCGCACTGCTACCGCGCCCGGCCAATCAAAAACCGGGCGCGTCTCTGTGTATAAAAACCTCCACCAAAACTCAGGCCTTGTACTCCATTCCCTTGTGAATTTTGAAAAATCTCACACAATAGAGAAGAAAAGAGTAGAGAAGCATAAGGGTAGAGAGATAGAGGAAAAACTCCTTCAGATGATATTGCCTGAAAAAAGGATGAGGCCAGACCATGGCAATGAACATCATAGAGACAAATCCCACCGCCCATTTTCCCGGCCAAAGGGATGTCGTCACCACTGAATGACGAAATTTTACATATCCCGCACCAATAAAAATCAGGATATCGCGAAGCACGGCAAAAAGCACAAACCACAAGGGAAGCTGACCCACCCAGAGAAAATAAAGGGCCACACTGGAAAGGCAAAGTTTGTCGGCCAGAGGATCAAGAATTTTACCCATCTCTGAAACCTCATTCGTCCACCGGGCCGCCTGGCCATCAAACCAGTCCGTCAGAACAGCCACAATCATAATGACAAAGGCAATGTCGAGATAACCGGCATGAAAGTAGTAAAGAAACCAGGGAATCAAGAGTATTCTCAGAAAACTGAGAGCATTCGGGAGATTAAAAATACGACCTTCCACGAGCATTGAATTTAGTATTGAATCGCCGAAACTCTTTGTAACAGGAGTAGAGCCCCTCCTCTTCGGGTGTCGGAAAACTACCGGATAACCATATCAGGAGATGCGCGAACAAACGCTGACCAGTTGTTCCCGCCCTTCCGGCTTTTACTCAGTTGACAGGCAGAGTCACGACGTTCGCCTCTCAGCAGATCGCACAACGCAATACCCAGAGCATCAGTCACATCGAAAGGTACGTGAACCGGAGCAAGAGCAAGTATTTTTGACACCATAGATGCAACCTGCTCCTTGCTTGCCGCTCCCTTTCCTGTCACGGCAAGCTTCACCTCACGGGGAGCATACTCATGGAGCACAAGTTCGCGGTTCATCGCCAGGGCAATCACCGCTCCCCTTACCTGACCCAACTTCAAGGCCGACTGCACATTCCTGCTTAAAAAGGCTGTTTCAAGAGCGACACGCGCAGGCCGAAAATCAGCAATGATCCCCTCAAGTTCGCGGTAGATCTGACCAATCCGCTCGGCATGGCTGCTGCGAGGGTTAAGGCGGATAACACCCGATGCGAGCACCGCAAAACTCCCTACATTGTGACGAACCACACCATAGCCGGTTATGCGGCTTCCAGGATCAACTCCCAAAACAACCACCCCTCTAATCGTTTAAACTGCTCATTGCACTCTCGCTCAGCTCCATATTGGTATAGACCGACTGCACATCATCATTGCTTTCAAACGCATCAATCAGCTTGATAACTTTCCGGGCATCCTCGGCTTCAAGCTCAATATAATTTTCCGGTATAAGATCAATTTTTGCATTCTCATAAGCAATACCTGCACCATCAAGCGCTGTTTTAACGCGTTCAAGATCCTTGAAATCGGATATAACCGTTACATAGTTCTCATCTTCGCTCCCAAGATCTTCAAGACCTGCATCAAGAAGAAGTTCCATCAATTGATCCTCGCGGGCAGCCGAGCGGGGAACATCAACCAAGCCCTTGCGCTGGAACATCCAGGCAACACTGCCACTTTCACCAAGGGAACCATTGTTACGGCTCATAATATGACGGATATCGGCCACCGTGCGGTTACGGTTATCCGTTGCCGTCTCAATGATCAAGGCAATTCCGGCAGGGCCATACCCCTCGTAGGTAATTTCGTCCCAAGTCACGCCCTCAAGCTCCCCCGTTCCTTTCTTGACCGCACGCTGGATATTCTCCATCGGCATGGAATTGTCTCTTGCTGTATCAATCGCAAGCCTCAGACGGGGATTGCCCGAAGGATCACCCCCACCCATTTTTGCGGCAATGGTAATCTCCTTGACCAGTTTGGTGAACAAACTGCCTCTTTTCTGGTCGGTTACCGCCTTTTTTCTCTTAATGGTTGCCCATTTACTGTGTCCTGACATAATAAAAAATGGTGATTTATTATTCCCTTCAAACGTCTGCCTATGGATAATAGATTTATTTTCTTTAAATAAAATGAAATCTGACGGCATTCGTGCAAGTTACCAACAAGAAAAAACAATGACAAACGTGATAATCGCCTATCAAGGTGAACCTGGAGCGTACAGTGAAATCGCCGCGCTCCGAATTGGAGAGCCAAAACCCTTCGAATCCTTTGATGAAGTGTTTGCTGCCGTTGAAAACCACGAGGTCAATTATGCCGTTATTCCCATCGAAAATTCACTTGGCGGCAGCATTCATCACAACTATGATCTTTTGCTTCAGCATCCGGTCACCATTGTAGCCGAAACCTTTGTCAAGGTAAAACACTGCCTGCTCGGCATTCCCGGTTCATCAATAGAAAAGTGCGTGAAGGCGCTCTCTCACCCCCAGGCATTAGCCCAGTGCCGAAACTTTTTTGCCAACCATCCCCATATCAAGGCTGAAGTGGCCTACGATACGGCGGGTAGTGCTAAAATGATTGCCGCCGACCGGGACGCAACAAAACTTGCCATAGCCTCAAAAAGGGCCGCCGAACTCTACGGGCTTGAAATTTTGCAGGAAAACCTTGCTGATGAAGAGTGGAACATCACCCGCTTTTTCTGCATTGCCCATGCAAAAAATCCGGCACCTTTGCCTCCTGAAACCAGCTTGGAGAGCGCACAACACAAAACATCCATCGTCTTCACACTTCCCAACGAACCGGGCTCACTGTTCAAGGCACTGGCCACCTTTGCCCTGCGTGATATTGACCTTACAAAAATTGAGTCACGACCGTTCAGAAAAAAAGCTTTTGAGTACCTCTTTTATGTCGATTTCATAGGAGAACAGAACGACCGGAACATCCAGAACGCAATCAGCCACCTCCGCGAATTTGCCACCATGGTCAACGTTCTTGGAAGTTACGGAGTGGTTGCAGAATGAACAAACGGCAGCTCGATTTTTTTACTTCCACCACAATGGAGGAGATACCTGAAAAAAAGGCCGCACCCGCAGCGAAACCTTCGCTTTTTCTGCTCGACGGCATGGCCATCGTCTACCGGGCCTTTTTTGCACTGCAACGGGCAGGAATGACCAGCCGGGACGGGATGCCCACCGGAGCTCTTTTCGGCTTTGCCTCTGCGCTGCTGAAAATTTTTGAAACCTGGAAGCCGAACTACCTCGCAGCCGTGTTTGACAGCAAGGAAAAGACCTTCCGGCACACTCTTTACCCCCTCTACAAGGCCAACCGACCCTCACCACCGGAAGATCTCATCATGCAGCTCGACGCCATTTTCGAACTGCTTGAAGCCTTCGGCATTCCACTCATCAAAGCTGCGGGATATGAGGCTGACGATCTTATTGGCACTGCGTCGCATAAATTCTCAGAAACATGCAAGATCTACATTGTCACTCCCGACAAAGATCTTGCCCAACTGGTTCAGGAAGGGGTACATATCCTCAAACCCGGCAACAACCAGAATGAACTTGAGCTACTTGGAAAAAAGGAGATTACCGAGCAGTTCGGGGTTCCACCTGCGCTCTTCACCCAGTTTTTGACCCTCACCGGCGACACCTCCGACAATATTCCCGGCGCAAAAGGGATCGGCCCAAAAACCGCCGCCTCCCTGCTTGAAAAATATGGTTCTCTGCAGAATATTTATGCGCATCTCGACGAGCTCTCCCCGAAAAACCGCCGCAGCCTTGAGGAGTTTCAGCCAACGCTTGGCCTCATAACCGAACTGGTCACCATACGCACCGACTTGCAGATTGATGTTACTCTGAAAGAGCTTGCCTGCACCCCGCCAGACCCGGAAAAACTTTTCCAGTTGCTGCAAAAATTCGGTCTTAAAACCGTTGCGTCAAGGGTATCAGCCCTGCAATTCCCTCCTGCAGGAGCTGTCGAGGCTGGGACAACAGATTTTTTACCCTCACAATCCCCCGTTTCGACCCTTCGACCCCCTCAGGAAGGAGCTGACTATGCACGGGTTGATACGAATGAAAAACTGCTGGAACTCATAGAATCGCTCCAGGGGTCCCGGCGTATCGCTGTCGATACTGAAACCACCAGTCTTGATACCTTTGAGGCCGAACTGGCCGGTATCTCAATCTGCAAAGAGGCAGGAACCGCACGATTCATCTCTTTTGCACAAAGCACACTCAACCGTGAAACAACACTCGCACTCCTCAAACCGCTGCTCGAAAATGCCTCTCTGCCAAAAACCGGCCAGAACCTCAAATACGACATGCTCGTCCTGAAAAAATATGGCATAGAGCTCTCTCCCGTTGGATTCGACACCATGCTTGCCAGCTATGTGCTCAACCCTGATGAGCGGCACAATCTCGATGACCTGGCTGCCCAATATCTTGGTTACCAAACCACAACCTTCGACGAATTGGTCGGAACAGGAAAAACAAAACAGCATATCTTTGAAGTAGAGCCTGAAAAACTCTCAGCTTATGCTTGCCAGGATGCCGATCTTGCCCTTCAATTAGAGGATATTTTCCGCAAAAAACTGGCCGATGAAAACGAGCTGCTCTGGCTCTGCGAAACCATTGAGTTCCCCCTGCTCTCCGTTCTTGCCGCAATGGAGTATGAGGGCGTCTGCATCGACACTGCGCATCTTGAAAAAGCCTCCGAAAAAGCAAAAATAGAGCTCGATCTGTTGACAGAAAAAATTTATGCTGCCGCAGGCTCCCTCTTCAACATCGACTCACCAAAACAGCTTGCTCATATCCTCTTCACGGTTCTTGGCATTCCACCCAAAAAAGCGACAAAAACAGGCTATTCAACCAATGTTGAAGTACTTGAAGAGCTTGCTGCAACCTATCCCATAGCACGTGACCTACTCGAATACCGGAGCCTGCAGAAACTCAAAAGCACTTATATTGACGCATTGCCAAAAATGGTCAACCCGCTCACAGGCCGACTCCACACCACCTTCAATCAATTTGTTACCGCAACAGGCCGACTCTCATCTTCAAAACCGAATCTCCAGAACATTCCCATACGCACTGCGCTTGGAAAAGAGATCCGCAAGGCATTCATTCCCTCATCGCCCGAAAAATGGCTGCTCTCGGCCGATTATTCCCAGATTGAACTAAGAATTGCCGCCGAAATTTCCGCAGACCCCCAACTCCTCCAGGCATTCCGTAACCGCGAGGATATTCACACCGCAACCGCCAAGGTGATTTTTGAAACCAATGAAATTACCAGCGATATGCGGCGCAAGGCAAAAGAGGTAAACTTCGGAGTCCTCTACGGCATCATGCCTTTTGGCCTCTCACGAAGACTCAATATCACACAAAAAGAGGCCAAGGCAATTATCGAGACCTACACATCAAAGTATCCCAAACTCTTTGAAGCATTGCAGGGGATTATTGAAACCGGAAAAGAAAAAGGGTATGTAACAACCATTCTTGGACGGCGCCGTTACCTTGCCGACCTCAACAGCCGCAATACCAACCTGAAAAAAGCGGCTGAACGGGCAGCCATGAATACACCAATTCAGGGCACCGCCGCCGACATCATCAAATGCGCCATGAACCTCTGCAACAGCAGAATGCAGCAGCAAAAAATGAAATCAGTCATGCTGCTCCAGGTGCATGATGAGCTGCTCTTTGAAACCACTGATGAAGAAAAGGAGCCGCTTTCAACCCTTGTTGAACAGGCAATGATTGATGCAGCAATAACTTGCGGAATAAAAACCGTGCCCGTGCTGGTCGATATTGGTATTGGAAAAAACTGGCTGGAAGCCCACTAATGATTGACTTATACAAAAAAGTTTTTTTATATTTGACCTCTGGAAGCATTGCTGTTCAGACCAGTAGTTCCCGATACCCCATGACTTCGAAAACCGATGTATGGCTTCATCTGAATACGGCAATACAATGAAAAGAAATTTCTTTACACTCATATCGGCAAAAGTACTTCTCTGCTCTCTTGTACTCTGCTCCTCTTTTTTGTGGAGTCAGAGAACACTCCTTGCTGAAGAAAAAAACCCTGCTGAAAGCAATAGCACGACAGAAGAAAACAGTACCGAAAAGCTGCTCGCAACCACCGAAAAAATGATTGAGCAGCTAATATTACAAATAGATTCAAAAAATAATTGTGCTGACAATTCTAATCCAGCCTCCTACAGCGCATCCATACCAAACATCAGGCCACTTATTGGCATAATTACCAGTGCTTTCGGATTTCGCCTGCACCCGATTTATAACAATATTCGCTTTCACTCCGGCATTGATTTTGCAGCTTCAGCGGGAACACGGGTACACTCGACAGGTGACGGGGTTGTCGTTTTTTCAGGATATGACAAAGGGTATGGACAAAAAATAACCATCAATCATGGATACGGCTTTAAAACCATCTATGCCCATCTTTCAAAATCGCTGGTTCGCCAGGGGGAGAGAGTCAGCCGTGGAGAAATCATTGGCCTTTCTGGAAACACCGGTGACTCAACCGGACCGCATCTGCACTACGAAGTACAGAAGAATAACATAACCGTTAACCCAACCGCGTATTTTCTTGATGATAACAATCCGGACAAGCTCATCACGAAGCACAAACATTCACCGGAACCAAGTGGCAATAACTCGTAACCTGAATAACTCAATCGACGTAGTATGTACTGGAATTTAGATCTTGCCCGTCATATAGCTGACGCTCCGTGGCCTGTAACAAAAGATGAACTTATCAATTACGCAAACCGCAGTGGCGCACCCCAACAGGTGATCGACAACTTGAACGATTTGCCCGAAAGCGATGATATGTATGAGAGCCTCGACGAAGTGTGGCCCGACTATCCTACCGACGAAGACTTCGGCTACGGTGATGAAGATCCATTGACATAGCAACAAAACAGGATTCATGCTTGGCAAAAGCATTCACTCTTATCGTCCTTCTTCTGCTCTGTGCATTTCAGGCACAGGGCAGCGCTGTTGATGATAGGAAAATTGGCGCTGACACAGTGCGCACTGTCGGCAAAATTTACTTCAGAGGCAACAAAGCGATCAGTGAAGAGGAGCTGCGGCTGATCATCAACACCTCCGAGCAAAGTTCCTTTCTTGGACTTGGTCTCTTCGGAGGGTCACGCAAACCCTTCAACAGTGAGGAATTTGCAAAAGACATCTCCCTCATCAAGAAACTCTATACCTATAAAGGCTATTTTTTCGCCGACGTCGACACTACCGTTGTTCAAAATAAAAACAACCGAACGGTAAATCTCGACATCACTATCCATGAAAATGAGCCCACAAAGGTTGACTTTGTCACCTATGAAGGGCTTGAAAATCTTTCTGCAGCACTCAAAAAAGAGTATCTCGAAAAAAAACAACTGAACGTCAACGATCTCTTTTCGGTTGAGCAATTGATTGAAGAGCGAGATCGCACCCTCTCTTTTTTCAGGGAGTACGGCTTTGCCTTTATTCATCAAGACAGTATCCGTATCAAGGTTGATACCGTTGGCACTCGTGCAGGTCTCCTCTTTCAACTGAAACTGCCGAAACAACTGAGCTATGGCCCAATCAAGGCCATCGTACACAATCCGTCAAGAAGCGACAGCGCGCCAAAAATAAAAACATTTACACAGGACTCTATCAGTGGCAAAATTGTTGGCAACCAGAATATTTCCTCGAGTCTTATCACATCAGCCATTGCATTCCGTCCCGGAAAGCTGACCCGCCAAAGTCTCGAACAGCGCACAATGCAAAATTTTGGTGCCACCAATCTCTTTTCAACCATTTCTATCAACCCTGACTCGGTGCACGCCGATCAACTCTACACCACCATCCACCTCGAAACGGCACCCAAACACCAGATAGAACCAAAAATACTGGTCGACAACCGATACGGCTCCCTCTTTTTCGGCGGCTCTCTTGCCTATGAAAACAGAAACCTGTTTGGCGGAGCTGAACAATTCCGAACATCAACCGAATACGGCCGCCAGGCAAGTTACAGCAGCAAACTGCTGCAAAACCTTGACGACGGTCAATACGAAAAAGTGATTCCTTCCGAGTTCAGCCTTAAAAGCAGCCTTGTTATGCCAGTGCTCAAAAAATCAGGCAATTTCTATGCAGCAACGGTTGAATACTCTTCGGCAAAACTTCCGGTACTGCTCTCAAGCAAAAACGGAATAATACGAGGAACCTACAGCGCCAGGCTGAACCCATCATCGCGCCTGACGTTTGATTTCTTTGAAGTTGAATGGGTTAAAAAAGACTCCCTCAGAGGGTTCAAACAGCTTTTTAAAACTGATCTTGCCAATAACATCGGCATAAACCCCTCCAATAACAACGCAGTCAACGCAGGAATTGACAGCCTTCTGAACACCCACATCAACCAGACTTTCCGGCTTCGCCTCAACTCCACCAACCGCCAGAACCTCCTGCCTGAAAAAACAATCTGGAACATCGACCTTCTTCTGGAAGAAGCCGGAAGCCTTGCATGGTTCATTGATACGTATCTCGACACAAGAAGCCGTAACGGATTCACCAATCAGGATCCCCAGATTTTTGGCACAGCCTATTCACAGTATATAAAAGTTGAAAGCGGTCTCGGGTTCGCAAAAAACATCTCTCCGAACAGCCAGCTTGCCGGAAGATGGCTGACCGGATGGATGCTGCCCTACGGCAAAGCCGAAACAACTCCTGAAGAGCGCCGTTTTTATGCAGGAGGGCCAAACGGTATGCGAGGCTGGTTGTTCAATACCCTCGGTCCAGGCAACAACGCGAGCAGAGCAGCGGCAAATTTCGGTGCCGACATCAAGCTTGAACTGAATGGAGAATACCGTCTGAAATTTTTCAAGCTCTTCAGTCAGCCATCCGGCATCACCTTTTTTACTGATATCGGAAACATCTGGGAAAGAAAAGGAGCTTACAGCTTCAGTTTGAAAGCCATGGCAAAAGAGTTTGCCTGGGACGCAGGTGCCGGACTGAGGATAGGCTCGCCCATAGGCCCTTTCCGTTTTGATTTTGCCTACAAACTCCATGATCCAACTCAAGCAAAACCATGGCGCTTTTCAACATTGAACCTCGGCGACTACACCTTCAATTTTGGAATTGGCGAAGCATTTTAATTATTTAGCAGACTATTTTTTTCACGATCAAGAAAGTATCACCATGCCTGCACCATCCACGCTTCTTGCACCATCCATTCTTTCGGCTGACTTCACCCGACTCAAAGAATCCATCGAGATTGCCACAAAAGCAGGGGCCGACTGGATGCACTGCGACATCATGGACGGCAACTTTGTCCCCAACATCACCTTCGGGCCACTCATCGTACAGGCAATTGCATCATGCACGCCAATGATTATCGACACCCATTTGATGATTGCCAATCCTGACCGCTTCATTGAGGAGTTCGTCAAGGCTGGCTCACACCAGATCACCGTCCATCTGGAAACCTGTCCACACCTGCACCGCACCATTCAGTTCATCAAAAGCCTTGGCGCAAAAGCCGGTGTCTCCATCAATCCCGGCACAGCGGTATCAACACTCGAAGCCATTCTGCCAGATCTCGATCTTGTCCTGATCATGTCGGTCAATCCCGGCTTCGGGGGGCAGAAATTCATCCCCTCATCACTTGCAAAAATCCGCCAGCTCCATGAGATGCGCCTCAAGCTGAATCCTGATATGATCATTGCCATTGATGGTGGTATAACGGAAGAGAATGGGCAAGAGGTCGTTTCGGCGGGAGCCGATGCACTGATTGCTGGCACCGCCTTCTTCAAGGCAGCCAATCCGGCACAAACAGCCCAAAAATTCAGGGCTATGACCAGGTGAGCCCGCGAAGCTCCGCGCTTGTATGCAGACCCTCTCCTATCAGCACGGCATCAAACGATGCCGCGCCGACAAGGGCAATATCGGCAGCGCTTTTCATGCCACTTTCAGAAACAGCAACAACGTCAGAAGGAATAAAGGGGCGAAGCGAGAGCGAGGTCTCAAGATTGAGCGAAAAGTCTTTCAAATTGCGGTTGTTGACCCCGATAATCGGCGTTCCATACTCAAGGGCTGTATCAAGCTCCCGGCGGTCATGCACCTCCACAAGCACATGCAGGCCTATGGCCGCAGCCAACTGCAGGTAATCGGCAAGCTGGGATGGTTCAAGCGCAGCAACAATAAGCAGGATGGCATCCGCACCAATCAGGCGAGACTCAAAAATCTGTAACTCATCAATAATAAACTCCTTGCGCAGCACCGGCAACGAAAATGAACGGCTCACCAACTGAAGGTAGTCATTCGAACCCTGAAAGAAAAGCCGGTCAGTGAGCACCGAATAGGCGGCAGCCCCAAGCTCCCCATAACGGCGAGCAATAGCCACCGGATCAAAATCGTTGACAATAAGACCCCGCGAAGGAGATGCTTTTTTGATTTCAGCAATAAGCCTTACTCCCCCGTCACGGCGCCGAAGTGCGGCAGTAAAATCGCGGGTCGCAGCAAGAGAGCCTTGCAGCTCCATATAGCGCTGCTCCGGCCTCTCTTTTTGCAGTTCCCCTGCCTCCAGCTTTTTATGCTCCAATATCCTGCTCAGATAGCTCATATCGGTGTATCAGAGTGCTGAAGCCAGTTCGCGGAGATCGGCTTCGAGCTCAACAATCTGGAGAATATTGTCGAGAAACCAGTGGTCAATACCGGTTGACTGATGAACCTCTTCAATGGTCGCTCCAGCCTGGAAAGCATAGCGGAGATAAAAGAGGCGGTCAGCTTTCGGGATTTTGATTTTCTCAAGAATATCCTCTTTGGCAAAGTTTTTCTGCTGCTGAGTCATATCAAGCACATTCATCACATCCTTGCCATCTGAACCAAGCCCCGCTCGACCGATTTCAAGGCCGCGCAACGACTTCTGCAACGCCTCCCTGAAGTTCCGTCCAAAGGCCATCACCTCACCGACCGACTTCATCTGCACGCCGAGACGGGCATCAACATTCTTGAACTTTTCAAAATCCCAGCGAGGAATTTTGACGACACAATAGTCAATTGCCGGTTCAAAACTGGCCGGGGTTGTTTTGGTAATATCATTGAGAATTTCATCAAGTCGGTAACCGACAGCAAGTTTGGCCGCAACCTTGGCAATAGGAAAACCGGTTGCCTTTGAGGCCAAAGCAGAGCTGCGCGAAACGCGAGGATTCATTTCGATAACCACAATACGGCCATCAAGAGGATTAATCGCAAACTGAATATTGCTGCCACCGGTCTCCACACCAATCTCACGAATAATGCGCACCGAAGCATCCCTGAGCTGCTGGTACTGGCGATCCGTAAGCGTCTGGGCCGGAGCAACGGTGATACTGTCGCCGGTATGCACCCCCATCGGGTCAAAATTCTCTATCGAACAGACAATAATGACATTATCAGCCAAATCGCGAATGACCTCAAGCTCATACTCCTTCCAGCCCGACAGGCACTCTTCAACAAGCACTTCGCTGATAGGGCTTTCAGTAAGCCCCCTGCGAACCGCATCATAATAATCAGCTTTTGTTTCGGCAAACCCGCCACCAGTACCACCAAGCGTAAAGGATGGGCGGATAACAATCGGAAGGCCAATCTCCTCAAGCGCCTCTTTCGCCTCTTTTTCATTGCGAACAAAGTACCCTTTGGCCATTTCAAGGCCAATTTTTTTCATGGCATCGCTGAAAAACTCACGGTTTTCAGCTTTTCTGATTGCACGAAGCTTCGCGCCAATCAGTTCAACTCCATTCCGTTCAAGAATACCCGATTCAGCCAAAGCAACCGCAATGTTCAGCGCAGTCTGGCCACCCATGGTCGGAAGCAGCGCATCAGGCTTCTCCCGCTCAATAATTTTCTGTACATATTCCGGCGTAATCGGCTCAATATAGGTTGCATCAGCAAACTCTATATCGGTCATAATGGTCGCCGGATTACTGTTGACCAGCACAACCCGGTACCCCTCCTCTTTGAGAGCCTGGCACGCCTGAGTACCAGAATAATCAAATTCACAGGCCTGGCCGATCACAATAGGACCAGCACCAATCACTAATATCGACTTTATATCTTCCCGCTTTGGCACGTTATTCAGGGGGTTTAATACTTGGCAAGCTTAAAAAAAGATAATGTACAAAATATTTGCAGAGTTCTTCTCCCCCAGAGAGAGCAATCTACTCAATCACACGGATCGGCTCCTGATGAAACCCTCCCGACTCCCGTCTCAACCATGCCGTAATCTCTCTTGGGCGTGCATTGGTCAGTGAAATAATCAGCAACGTATGACCCGGACGCGCAAAATCAACATCATGCAATGAAGGCAAAGCCGGTGAGTTGATATGAGAATGGTAGGATCCTATAATTTCATACCCCAGCGTCCAGGCTTCACGCTCTACTTCGAGATACTCCTGATGGGCAATCTCAAAGCCCTGCTCCCGGCCATGATAGAGGCAGTTCCGGCAAGGCGCAACCTCATAAACAATGTTCTCCACATTGCCCCTGTAATCACTATTCTGTATTCCGACCAAGAGTCCGCAACATTCATAAGGCAACTCACGAAAGGCCTGTTCCTGGATAATCTCAAATTGACGCCTGGGCAATTTCATAAAGCAACCATTGACTGAAAATTAAAGTGCCTTGGCTCCTATATCGGTACGATAACAGGCACCCTCAAAATCGATCTTTGCGACAGCACCGTATGCGCGGTCAATACTCTCCCTGAGCGTTGAACCAAGCGCTGTGACCGAAAAAACCCTTCCACCCGAAGTGGTAAGCCGCCCCTCTTCATAAACCGTTCCAGCATGAAAAAGCAGACAATCCTCCATGACAGAGAGATCATCAGCAAGAGTGATGGCCTTGCCGGTTTCATACGAGTCAGGATAGCCACTCGAAGCAATCACAACCGTCGTCGCAGATTGTGGATACATCTCAAAGGAGACCTCATCAAGCGAGCCCTCAACACTTGCCAGAAGGGCTTCAACAAAATCACTCTTCAACAAAGGAAGCACCACCTGTGTTTCAGGATCACCAAGACGCGCATTATACTCAACAACCCAAGGGTCTCCACCGTCAATCATAAGACCGACATACAAAAATCCGGTATACAAAGAGCCTTCATCCCTCATCCCCTTCAGAGTTGGCTTGATAATGAGCTCCTCAACCTTTTGCATCACCTCGGCAGTCACCACTGGCGCTGGAGCGTAGGCGCCCATACCACCGGTATTCTTGCCGGTATCACCATCACCGATACGCTTATGATCCTGGGCTGGCAAAAAGAGGCGGTATGCCGTACCGTCAGTCAACACAAAAACACTCGCCTCCTCTCCCTGCAAAAACTCCTCAATGACCACCTCATTTCCCGCATCTCCAAAAATACGCTCTTCAAAAAGCTCACAGATTGCTTTCAGCGCCTGCTCCTTGTCGAGAGCAATAAAAACTCCTTTTCCTGCACACAAACCGCTTGCCTTGATCACCTGGGGATAGCGTCTTTCTGCCAAAGCAATGTAGCTGTTGGCCGAAAGCGCATCGCGAAAAACATGATACCCCGCCGTAGGAATCCCATGACGCTGCATGAACTCCTTCGAAAAAACCTTGCTTGACTCAAGACGGGCGGCAGACTGCGTTGGCCCGACAATTTTTTTCCCCGCCCTGCGAAAGAGATCCACAATACCAAGTTCAAGCGGAGACTCCGATCCTACAATGGTCAAATCAATATCGTTATCAACAGCAAAACGAAGCAGCCCATCAAGCGCAGTGACCTTTAAGGGCACATTGGTAACCTTTCCACCCATCAAAGCGGTACCACCATTCCCCGGCGCCACAAAGA
This sequence comes from uncultured Chlorobiaceae bacterium, assembly GCA_903838025.1. Lineage (GTDB taxonomy): Bacteria > Bacteroidota > Chlorobiia > Chlorobiales > Chlorobiaceae > Chlorobium. Next base: position 12,151 of record CAILXB010000045.1, on the reverse strand, counting down.
GCCTCTCAACACCTTCACTCCGGGCCACAGAGCTGCACAGGGCATGTTCACGCGCACCACTTCCTATAATCAAAACATTCATAGCTTTCCGTCCTGGCATTTGCCGCATTTGACCCTGTGGTTTATCGGCACGGTTTGTTAAATTACTCCCCTCATTACAACAGAGAGGCTGTATATACTGCGCTTGTCGCAAAATTAATAATTAAAAAACTTATTCCCGTGCTCCCAACTTGTCTGATTGATACTTATTTTCAACACCCATGGCTCTCACCCCGCTGATTTCGCGCCATATCATCCCCATTGCGCTGAAACTTCTTTACGCCAGCCTGCGGATATCGGTAACACCAGCGAATAAAACGTTCCCTGGCGAAGGGACTATTATTACCTTCTGGCACGGAAAAATGATCACCGGGTGGCTGCTTGCCCAAAAGCTCTTTCCCGAAAAAAAAATGAGCGCCATAGTAAGCCAGTCCAAAGATGGCAACATTCTTGCCAAAACGCTTGAAAAACTGGGCTTCTCACTCATCCGGGGATCAAGCTCAAAGGGAGGCGATGAGGTGAAGCGCGCCATGCAGCAAACCCTTGAAAGCGGTGAAAATATCGCCCTCACGCCTGACGGTCCCCGTGGACCGGCCAACCAGTATAAATTCGGCATGGTGCGCTTAGCCTCAGAAAAGCGCTATCCGCTTATTTTTGCGGAAATCCACCATACAAAAAAATGGACACTCAAAAGCTGGGACCAGTTTGAAATTCCAAAACCTTTCAGCAAAACCACCGTTACACTCCACCTGATTGATCTTCCTGAATTCAAAAACGAAGAGGAGCTTCAATCCTATACAAAGCAACTCTCAATCAAGCTCAGCCATGCCTAACCCACTCTCAATACTGCTCAGACCCGCAGCCCTTTCCTACCATGTTGTTGTGCAGCTTCGCAATGCACTATTCGACCGTCGTCTGTTCAAGGCATGGAAATCTCCTGTTCCGATTGTTGCAATAGGAAACCTCTCCGCAGGCGGGACAGGAAAAACACCACTTGTTGACTGGGTCGTTAAATACTATCTCTCCATTGGCTGCAAACCGGCCATCGTCTCACGAGGATATCGGCGAGAATCAAAAGGGGTACAACTTGTATCGGACGGCCAGAAAATCTTGCTCAACAGCAAAGAGGCGGGCGATGAAACCACAATGCTCGCATGGAACAACCCCAATGCCATTGTCATGGTTGCAAATAAAAGAAAAGATGCAGTAACTGCCCTTGTACAACGTTTTGAAAAAAGGCTCCCATCGGTCATCATTCTCGACGATGCCTTCCAGCACCGCCAAATTCACAGAGATCTCAATATCGCGCTCATCAACACATCAGAACCTTTTTTCAATGCTAAAATGCTGCCCGAAGGACGCCTGAGGGAACCGCTTAAAAACCTCAAAAGGGCTGATCTGGTGATACTCAACAAAATCAGCAACCCTGAAAAAGCTGATGCCATAGAAAAACGAGTGAATAAAACCGGCAAGCCGATCATAAAATCCCGCCTTAAAACGGCAGAACTGGTCTGTATTTCAGGCGCTTTTATCACTTCAGAAGAGGCACGCTCCATGAAAAACATCAACGCCTTCGCATTCGCAGGTATAGCCTCACCCGAAAGCTTTCTGGAAAGCCTCCGTCAAGAGGGCGTACACATTGCGGCACACCGCTTTTTTGGCGACCACGAACCCTACAGCATTAAAAAACTGCAAAGCATTTGCCGCGAAGCCGAAGCCAAGGGACTCAGTTTAATCACCACAGAAAAAGACTACTTCCGGATACTCAGCAATCCTGAGTTCATCCGCATCATTACAGCAAGACCCTGTTACTACCTGAAAATTGAAACTGATATTTTCGAAGGAAAAGAGAAACTGCAGGAGATGCTTAGGAAAGTTGTCAGTGGTCAGTAATCAGTTTTCAGTTTTCTTATTACTGATTACTGATTACTGACAACTGAGTACTGATTACTCTTTTATAATTTTGGAGATGGCCTTGAAGCGTTCGCCTTCGGCTGTGCGCAGGAGCTCAAAAATTGCCATTTCGCTGCTGGTCAGCGATGCTCCGGCCTTTTCGATACAGCGTATGCCGAGCATCCTGTTTTCTTCACTTCTGGAGGAGACGCAATCGGTCACCAAATGAACATTGTAACCAAACTCAACAAGATCGACCGCTGTCTGATAAACACAGACATGGGCCTCCATGCCAGCAACAAGAATATCGTTACGATTAAATGAACGAAGTTGCTTCATAAACTCCGCCGACCCGCAACAACTGAACGAAAGTTTTTCGACCGCAACCGTGCCCGGCAAAAGTTCCTTCAACGCCTCAACGGTCGCGCCCAACCCTTTCGGATACTGCTCGGTCAACAACACAGGCACCTCAAGAATCTTGCACGCCCTCACCAACTTTCCTGTCGCCATCTCAAGAGCTTCTGATCGAACAACACCCTGCGCAAGCCTGCCCTGCACATCAACAATCAGCAGCAACGTATCCACTGGAAGAATCATGATAATAAAATCAAAAAAATGCTATTCTATTTTAAAACTTCCGCACCGGACGTGCACGCCGTACACCAAGCATGGCACCCTCCTTGGCGCTGATGACCTTGTCACCATTATAAAAATCAAGTGTCACCGCTTTTTGCCCGCCAACCTCCGAACCACTCCAATAATAACTGAACTCCCTGAAACCTCCAACAAGATCCTTATTCTGATACAATAAACTTAACTCCCTCTCATCCGGCAAACTCCATCCCTTATTGCCACTTATCTCCAGTCTCTCTGCCGCTGCTTTAGCTTCACGCCAGGAAAGCGTCTCATCCGGCAAATCCTCCTTGGCTACAATAAGGCCATGAGACTCACCTGCGCTATATCCCGGATCACCCGGCTGCAAAATATAAACAACCATCCCTCCACAATAGGCATCGCCAACATTAACCCTGACGGCAGGCGGCGCAACCGCAACCGGAGCCGCAGGCGCGACTGCAGGTGGCGCAACCGAAACCACTGGCGGGGACGCAAAAGCCACACCACCATGCACGAGCATCAACAATGAAGAGACCCGCACAACGAGCACCTTTAAAAAGTTTTTCATAACACCACATATCTCGTTTTTACAGAAAAAACACACCACGCAAAACATCAACAACAAATACTGACTGGAAATTCCATGCAAATCAAAAAAAGGCAACACCGCAGCATTTTCGGCAAACTAAAAAAACACTACGGAAAAAATACAACACATCCCGTAATTTAGCTTTTTTTTTAGTTCTAAAAAAACACTTTAACGCGTAAAAACAGAGAAGTAATTCATGAACATTCATTCATTTGCCTGAACCGGCAAAAACAACCCTGCTTCAGGGCCACATTCTGTTGATTCTGCAAAGCGTCATCAAGCACTTCCAGGGGAGAGTGTGCTATTTTCGGATATGACTTACAGCATCAGCCTGCTGTGTGAAGAGATCGGTAAAAATACTCATGACGGTGCGCTTCCTCACCTTGATGTTCATTGTCGCCGACATGCCCGACTGAAGAAAAATTTTCCGGCCATGAACCTCCAGATACTGGCGCTCAAGCTCAACCTTGACAGGAAAATGGTAGTATTTGATAATATCATCAGGCGCAAGCACATCAGAGCCAACCTGAACAACCTTCCCCTTGATATTGCCAAATTCGGAGGAAGGAAAAGCATCGAAGCGCACATCCACCGGCAAACCCTCAACAACAAACCCGATATCCTGGTTTGAAATAAAGGCCTTGGTCGTCAAATTATCATCAGGGACAACCTTTAAAATCACCTGGCCGGAGCTGACAATTGTCCCTTTTTTTACCTGAAGGTCAAAGACGGTGCCAGTGACCGGCGCAGTTATCGATTCATACCCGGTTGCCTGACCCGTCATATAGCGCTGCTTGCTGATTTGCTCAGAGAGGTCGGCAATCTGAGCCTGAAGTTTCAGCACATCAAGTTTTTTCTGTTCCACCTCAAACTGTGAGACTGCGGAGCTTTTAAGCAGAGAGCTGAGCTTTGCGAGCAGCACCGATTCAGAGGCATATTGCTGGCGGGCATTGTTCAAATTAATCTGAAGCGACTTGAGCTTCGACTCCTCACCCACCGACAACACTGGTACCAGCTCAAGAAGCACCTCCCCCTTTTTAACCCGCTGACCATCATCAACCCGCAAAGCACTCACCTCGCCCTCAATAGCCGCCTGCACCTTCTTGACCTCACCCGTTGGCTCAAGCTTTCCTGCGGCAGGAATCGTCACATCAATTTCAGCAATTGATGACCAGACAATAAAGCCGAAAAAAGCAAGCACAAGCGTCCAGAGAATTGCCCTCGGCACAAAAAGTGACTGGCTGAAAACCTCTCCCTGACCAATCAGCTCATCAGCAAATGGATTTTTCATTCGAAGCTCTCCTCCATGACCGGAATTGTAAACGATTGCTTCTGAAAGAGCGAATAATAACGCCCCTTTCTGGCCATAAGATCCGCATGGGTGCCAGCCTCATCAATAAAACCATCATGGAAACAGAGAATCATGGAGGCACCTTTCACCGAATTAAGCCTGTGTGTAATAAAGAGAACGCTCTTGCCTTTAAAAGCCGTCATCATATTAGCCGTCAACCGGCTCTCCGTATCCGAATCGAGAGCACTTGTCGCCTCATCAAGGATAATAAGCCCCGGATTTTGCAAAATGGTTCGCGCAATGGCAATTCTCTGCCGCTGACCACCCGAAAGTGAAGAGCCCTTTTCGCCAACCGGCGTATTGTACCCCGTCGGCAACGCCATAATAAAATCATGAGCCTCGGCAATTTGAGCCGCACGAATCACATCGGCATCCGTGGCATCAGGATTGGTAAGAGCAATATTCTCCTTCACCGACACATTAAAAAGCATAGGATCCTGGGGTACAATACCAATCTGGCTTCTGAGCGAATTAAGCTCAACTTTGCCAATATCGTAATGATCAAGAAAAATCCGCCCCTCTTCAAGCACATAGAGCCTCTGGATAAGTTTGGCAAAGGTACTCTTGCCCGATCCGCTCTCTCCAACAATCCCCACAAAAGAGCCCGCCGGTATGGTTACCGTCACATTTTTCAACACCATGGGAGTACCCTCCCTGAACCGGAATGAAACATTATCGCAAAAAATTTCACCCTTGAGGAGAGGAAGAGGAATCTGCGACAACTGCTCCTTGCCACCCTCCTGCGGAGTATCGACAATATCGGCCAGCCGTTCAAGCGACATACTCGTTTCCTGAAACTCCTGCCAAAGCTGGGCAAGACGCATCACAGGGCTTACGATATAACCGGCAATAATACGGAAAGCAATAAGCTGCCCCAACGTCAACTCATTATTCAGCACAAGCGCCGCGCCAGCCCAAATCACAATAAGCCCGGAAGCCTGACTGAGAAACGAGTTCGCGGAGTTGGCAATAGTACCCGAAACAACCGGCTTAAACCCCTCCTTCACATAAGCAGCATACTTTTCCTGCCAGTTCCAGCGCGCCCGCAGCTCAATATTCTGTGACTTCACCGTCTGAATACCCGAAAGCACCTCAATCAGATAGGCATTCGTTATGCTGTGGCGTACCGCCTTTTCGCGCAACTGTTTTCGGATCACCGGCGACAAGAGAAAGGTAATGAGACCAATGACCGGAACCACCGAAAGAGTCATCAAGGCAAGCTTCCAACTGAAAGCAAAAAGCACCACAACATAAACGAATGAAAAAATTGCGTCAAGCACAACACCAAGAGCCGTACCCGTTAAAAACTGGCGAATCCGCTCAAGCTCCCCAATGCGGGAACTCAGCTCACCCACCGGCCTTTTTTCAAAAAAACGCAACGGCAAACGCAAGAGATGATCAATCACCTCCGCCCCAAGCGCAACATCAATACGGTTAGTCGTATCAACAAAAAGATAGGTTCTCAAACTGTTCAGCACCGCCTGAAGCACCGCAATAACCAGCATAAAGGTACCAAGCACGTGGAGCGTCGAATAACTGTTCTTGACAATGACCTGGTCGATAATGATCATGAAAAGAAGAGGATTGACCAAAGTCATGATCTGGGTAAAAAAAGAGGCAATCATCACCTCGCCAAGTACATTGCGGTACTTTTTGATAGAGGGGGCAAACCAGTCGAAGCCAAACTTGACTTCAGGGGTATCCTCCCTCACATCAAGCACCAGCGCCTCGCCCGGATGATCCCACTTCTCCTGGAACTCTTTATAACTCATCACCTTTACACCGGATGAAGGCACGGCCAGAGTAACCGACTTGGACGAAACCTTGTAGAGCACGGCAAAACTTTTGTTCCAGGCAATAAGTGCAGGAAGCTTCAGACGGGGAAGGGCATCAAACCCAAAACCCACCACCTGCGCCTTCAAGCCAAGCACAACCCCGACACCTCCACAATCCTGCAACGAAATCTGGCCGTTCCGCGCATACTGGTTTCCGATAATACTCAGAATCAGATCCTTTTTAACAGGAACGTTCATCGTCTTGCCAAACATAAGAAAACAGGCAGTCGTCTCCTCAACAGCACCACGCCCTTTAAAAAAAGGAAACTCCCTCAAGCCACCACCCGGTTCTGTCTCCTCTGTATGATAACTGAACTCCTCGCGGTGCGGTACCCTCTCCGGCGCAATAAAAGCTCTCTGGGGCTCAACCCCCGAAAAAGGCTCCGCCGCAGCACTCGCCTCCGGAGTGAAGGTAGGCACCACGTTGATGCAGGAGAGGTCAAGCCCCACCAGCCGCAGTGACTGACCCCCGGGAATTTCAGAAGAAAAGGAGCGGTACTCACTGCCAGGAGGGTATGCCGCATCATCACTCCGGCTAACAAACCACTGCAGCGTGCTCTGGGGAAACGCCCGGCTGAAATTGGTATCGACAACCAATGCCGACTGAGAGAGATGCAGAGCAAGCTCCTTCTGGCCCGAAAAACCCGACTCCGCCAAACGAGCCTCCCTTCGCGGATCACTACTGTAGATAGTTTCGAGCAATGCACAAATTTCCGCAGGATCACTTCGCACCCTAAGCAAATCGTAAAGAAAGGGAAACTCATTGATCACCCTGCTCAACGATGCAAGGGGAATCTGGAGACAAGTGGTCTCTTCAGAAGCGGTGACTATCTCCGTTGGCTGACGGCGCATCAAACTGACCCAGCCAAAAAGCTCACCGGGGCCAAGAAGCCTCAGCGTCTGCACCGCCCCGCTGCCCGCCTCCTGAAAGAGCGAGCGTACCCGTCCCGAACTGATCAGGTAGAGCGACTGAGGCAACACTCCCTTGCTGACAATCGGCTTCCCTATGGTGTAGACTTCTGTGGAACAAAGATCAGCAAGCATTCCGACCTTATCGGACGCCAAAGCAGAAAAGAGGGGAATCCCCTCAATAATTTTGCAAAGAGCCACACGACTCTCTTCGCCTCTATTCGACATTATTCAATTCCCTTGTTCAATAAAAAAATGCCTGCACCTCTCCCCTCACCCATTCGCGAAAGAGTTGATCAACAAGATAAACCTTCATGGCATCATCAAAGCGCGCCGCCCTTTTTTCATGCAGCAAGGTAATCACCCCAAAGCCATCAATAAGCACCGGAGGATTGACCACCCCCGGCTGAGCCGTCGAGAGCACCCTTGCCAACGCCGGGTGCAACAGCCTCATCTCCATCGGGCCAAGGCGGCCACCACTCTCAGACTCACGGCCCTCAGCATAACGCGCAGCAAGAAAGTCAAAACTCTCCTCCCCCGATTCCAGCCGAAAAAAAAGCTCCCTCGTCAGCTCATGATCCTTATTGCGCAGCATCGAAAAAAGCACACTGTCGAGCGATCCTTTCATTTTCAAAAAAGCGCTACCCAACAGCGGCACAAAACGCTGCTCTTTAAAAAGTTTAAGGCGCAGGGGACGACTGACAAAAAAATCAACCTCCCCCTCACTCACCCCTTCAAGCAGCAACTGAGCCCTCCTCTTCTCCAGAAAAGCGGCATCAGCAGCCAGTTCAGAGGCATAAAAGCCTGCAATTGCCTCGGCACTGCAGCCAAAAGTATGCAATGCCCGGTCAACAACCATCGCCTCCATCACCTGCGGCCACAAAGCATGGCCCGACAACAACGAAAACAGCTCATCACCCTGTAACACTCTCTTCCCAACCTTTACCTCAACAGACATAAGAGAGGGCTCCCGCAAAAATTACAAAAAATCACTTTCCACCCCTCAAAAATTCTGCATTCATAACGTCTTAAGCGTAAAGACCTCACGAGCAGGCTCTACAAGCTGCGGCAAATCTTTAAGCGGAATAGAAGGCTTCTCAAGATCGATATCCCTCAAACTCGGCATCTCTCCACGCACCACACCCATCGTCGTCAACAATTTACCCATGGCGGCCAACGTTCTCGCCTTCGCTACTGTCAAATCAAAAAAGCCATTGTAAAAAGCACGACGTGCCTGATAATATTCGTTTTCAGTATCAAGCAAATCAAGCAACGTCCTCTTTCCTATGGTAAACTGCTGGTGGTATGCCTCCCGTACCCGCTCCATGCTCTTGTAGTGGCGGTCAAAAAACTTCAACTGTTCGGCTATCAACACCTTTTCATTATGGGCAATCGCTACGGTCTGACGCAACTCAACCGCCGCCTTATCCCTCAAATCAATCGCACGATACATTTTTTCACGATACTGATGCACCGAAGCGAGATCAGAACCTCCATTAAGAATATTGTAGGTCAAGGCAACTTCAGCCGCACGCTCCTCACGCTGGCCATCAATGCCATCAAGATTCCATGACCAGTCATTACGCGCCTTAAAGTCAATATGCGGAGAGAATTTCGCTTTCTGCACATCCACCGCAGACTGCGCCGCACGAATATCGGAAAGAGTGGCAAGAAATCCGCAATTATACTCATAAGCTTCCTTCAGCGCATCAATGGCCGTCGGCGGTATCCCCCGGTCGGGCAGTATCACCGGCGCCAGGATTGCTTCCGGCAACTCTCCGATGTAGCGCTGGTAACGGGCACTCACATCGTGATAGTTGCTCTGTTCGGTCAGGTAGTTCGTCTGTGCAAGCGACAAGCGGGCCGTAATCTGCTCCATATCCACCCCAGGGGCGGCTCCGGCAGCAACGCGGCTTTTAATCAGGTTGTAAATTTCTTGATGATACTCGTAATTTCTCTTCGACAAATTGAGCATTTCACGGTAGCGCAAGACATCAACATAAGCGCGGAAACTTTCGAGACCAATGGTTTCCATGGTATCCATAAACTCAAAGTAGCGCGCCTGCCCCGAATATTTCAGACGGCGCACCTGATTCCGTGTATAAAAGCCATCAAAGAGCATCTGCGTAAGCTCAAGCCGCACACCCTTGCCCCAGTAATAATTGTCTCTCGCGCCCTTCGTCTTCAGCAAGTGACGCCCTATATTGGCCGTAACATCAACTTTGGGCAAATAGCCCCCGTAGGCGACATGCTGCTCCTCATAAACATCGCGGAAGGCATGAAACCTTGCCTTGACCTCCGGATTGGTATTGAGCGCACGGGCAACCGCCTGACTCACCGTGACCGACCTCGCCTCAAGCGTATGCGGAGAGCCGAGGCAGAGCAGCACGAGCACTGCCGCAAGGCTCTTCAGCGTTCTGTTTGTTGATTGTTTCATGAGCTTTGAGAGAAAGAGATTGTTAAATTGCCGTAAAATGTTCAGAACATACAATCAGGGAACAGAAACACCCTGTTCGACATACACCGTCGATAGAGCAGCATCCTTATAGACATCCATGACATGAGAGCCGCTATTATAACTGTAAGTAGAACTCGCAGCCTGCTTTACAAATGAACCACCCAAAATGACATGATCCCCGCTTGTTCCAAGGACATAGAGTGAATTACTGGAGCCAATCGCGTTAACATCAGCAGTAAGAAGAGGGGTTGCTACTGTTCCTAGACTATTGACTCCATCAACCGAAAGATCAATGACTTCAAGATTCGAAACCTTTCCATTTAAATCATGTAAGTCGGCAAGACTTATCCCGCTCGTGAACAACAGGGTATCGAACCCTCCCGCCCCCATATCAACAAGAGCTGCAGGAGTTGCACCGGTAAAAAGCAGAGTATCATCGGTGGCAGGAGCTGGCGTCAAGACGGTTCCGCCATTAACAGAGACATGAAAGAGAGCCGTGCTGCCATTAAGCAGAGTATTTTCGGTTGCAGGAGCGAGTGTTTCTGTAACTTTGTACTTAAAGGGCAAATCAAGAACCGGGGCTCCCGCAACATGATCAATAACTCGTGACTGTACAAAGGTATACGTTGCGTTTGTGGGAGTTGTATTATCAAGAGTAATACGGAAAACTTCGTCAGCACCACTATGGATTGTTGCCACAAGCTGCGTGGTAGAGGGAAATGAATACGCAATAATATTGCCGCCCGAAGCCAATCCGGCAGGTGGTGCAGGAACGTTGAACAGTACGTTAAAAGCGTCAGCTACCAAAACAGCAGGAAGATGACCGACTACCGTTACGGGAAGTGTACCTTGATCGGCAATGATTCTCGTTGGAGCCGAAATTGTGGGACTTGTATCATACACATAAAATGATTTCTTAGCGGTTGCCATATCACCATCTTTATCAATAATCGTATAGGTCAAATCCTCACTCAATGGATCGGTTGTATGAGACAATGTTGCGGCAGGAGTATACTCCCAATTACCATTACTCCATACCTGCAACGAGCCGAGCAGAGTTGTCAATACTCCTGTCGAACCACCGTCAGGAACCGGCAACCCCGTGACAGTGACTCCCACACCATTGACATAAGTGATCGCGCTGATCCGTATCGTGCTATCTGCACCTGGACTATCATTCAAGAGAAGGGTTGCTTTAGTGAGAGTACCTCCTGTCGATCCAATCTTGGCTCCTCCTTCATAGGGAATCTCATTTGCATCATTCACAGCTATCGGGACATCATTCTCGACATTAACCGTAAACCCTGTTGCCAAAGTTGCCTGATCACCATCAAAGTCTGTAGCTACCAGCGCAGGTGAAAGGTTCAGCGCAAGAAGCCCGGTATCGCCCAAATCCACGTGATCAAGCTGGGCGTTTAAAGCAAAGGTGTAGGCACCTGCCGCAGTGATGGTGAGAGTAAAAATCATCCGGTCGGTGCCGTCATAGGTGCCAGAAACACCGCCATCGTCCGCATAGCCCGTCAGTATCAAACCGGTACCATCAACCTTATAACGAACCGTACTGCCCAGCGAGGTGACCGCACCACCACCAGTCGTTTTCAAAATAGAGTTCTTTCCATCTGACTCGTTAACCGCCTGCAGCGAGTATATGAGAGAGTTAGCGACCGCAGTCGTTTCATCCGCTCCTGAAAGAAAAAGGGTAGTAAGTACACCACTGGCCGTCTTCAGTTTGGGGGCTGGTAGATCAGGATTGCCTGTTGAAAGATTTCCCGACGCAGTTGTCAGATCATCTTCATAAACCGTCGGCGATAATATGCTTCCACTCGCTACCGGTACGTCATTTTCTACCGTGACCGTGAAGCCGTTATCGACTGTTATGGAATCACCATCTTTATCCGTCGCTTTAATTGCACTCGATAGGTTAATTGTCAAGTTAGCGTTATCACCACTCCCAGCCGTATGATCAATCTGATCAAGCAGCGTAAAGGTGTAGGTGGCATTGACTGTTGTTGAGACCAAACCACCGCTCAAGACCAGCGTAAAGATATTACGCCCTCCGGCACTGGCAGTCAACGTATTACCAACAACCGCATAACTCAGATCAACGCCTTTCGATTTCAGGCCAAGGGCTGCAAGATTACCAACCTGCAAACTGAAGGTTACCGGCTCATCTGCTCCCACAGCCACAAGGGTTGCAATACTGCCCGTCGCAACAGTCGTCTTGGTGCCTTCTGGGGGAGGACCTGCGTAACCTACCGAATTATTATTTGAATTAGCAAGAGTCAAAGCATCTTCATGCACCGCACCGGTTACCAAACTTACCGTATTCTCTGGTACATCGTTCTCGACATTGATTGTAAAACCGGTGGATCGTGACGCCCGGTCACCGTCTTTATCTGTCGCTACCAGCGCAGGGGCAAGGTTCAGCGCAAGAAGCCCGATATCGGTCAAATTCGCATGAT